>JBBREF010000017.1:0-37609 GCA_038203205.1 Gemmatimonadales bacterium
CGCTGAAGACATCCCGCTGCGGTGCAAGGTGCCGCCTGAGCGACAGGACCAGCCGCTTGACGCTGAATATCTCCCTGAGTGAGTCGCGGTCGAAGCTCGCAAAAACACGCTCCTCGAGGCTGTCCATGAACTCGTCGATCTGGTCAAGAATCGGGAAGTAGGCGTTCACCGTCTCGTCCACCACGGCGTGCATCAACCGCGCAGGCCCTGCCGCCGCAAGCTCCGGCCGCTTGCGCAGGATTTCAATCGTCGCATCAACGGGCGCCGTGTGCTCACCATGAACCGTGACGAGATAGTTTGCGCCAAGGAAGCACGTGAAGTTGACTGTCTCGATGTCGTACGGGTCCTCGGTATCATCGACGAACGACACGGTCCTTACAATGAGGATGATGAATCCCTCGTACTCGTCGAACTTGACGCGCGAGTTTGGATTGAGGCTGTCTTCGACGGCCAGCGGGTGAAACCTGAAAACCTTGCTCAGCAGGTCGACCTGAACCTGATCACGATTGTCAATGTCCACCCAGAGCGTCCCGACACCGGAGTCGACCCTCGCCCGGATTTCCTCGACGGAGAGATCCGTAGCAACGTTTCCTTCAGGCCCGCCGGGCCCGTAGTAGCAGCTCCACTTCACAACGCTCACGCGAGTGCTCTCAGGTGTGAAACACAGGCTTCGCCAAGACGGTCTGGAACGTAGCCTCCTTCCAGAGCGCTGACGAGGCGTCCGCCACACCAGCTCTCGGCTCGCGATACGAGCGATCTCGTCAGCGCGTCGAAGTGTTCGAGCTGGAGCGTGAAGCCCCCGAGCTTGTCGCCATACATGGAATCGAAACCCGCCGAGATCAGGATGAGGTCGGGCACGAAGCCGCTGGTCGCGCTGTCGATACCGCGCTCGAGCGCCTCGACATAGTCATCCGGTTTACGCGCAGCAGGCATCGGGATGTTCCACACGCTCCTGTGCGGCCCGCGATCGCTTTCGGCGCCGGTGCCGGGATACCACGGCCACTGGTGCATCGAGACGAAGTGAATATCCGGCTCGTTCTCGACGAGCGCCTGCGTCCCGTTGCCGTGATGCACATCCCAGTCGACGATGAGAATGCGCTGGGCCGCATGACGCTCCCGCGCGTAGTGGGCCGCGAGCGCCACGTTGCCGAAAAGACAGAAACCCATCGCGCGGTCGTACAGCGCGTGATGCCCCGGCGGCCTGACCGCGCAGAAAGATCGACGATTCAGGTCCGACATGGCGCGATCTACTCCCTCCAAGACGCAACCCGCGCCCGCAGTCGCAGCATCCCACGAGCCCTCGCTCAGCACTGTATCGTTGTCGAGTCTGCCGCCGCCGCTTTCGGCGAGACTCCTGATCATCTCCACATAGCGCGGCTCGTGAGCGAGAGACAGCTCGTCTGGTGTCGCGTGGCGACCCTCGAGCTGATCTACAGCTTCCCACAAAGCCGGATCGTTGCGAAGGGCGCGGGTTATGGCACGCAAACGGCCGACATGCTCGGGGTGTTCCCACCCTGTGTCATGGCGGCCGCAGTCTGAATGCGACAGAAATCCAACTCGCATCGGCTGTAAAACAGCTATTTCACCGGCCTCCGTCTGCGCCTCATGAGGAGAATGGTGGAACCATCACGAACTCCGCACGCTTCGAGGCTCTCATGCTCATGGAGTATCTCGAAGCCGCGGACCTTGCCTACGAAGTCCATTACACCAGTCTCCGCCGGGAAAAAGGTTGCGAGCGCAACCTGTTTGACGGCTGCAAAACTGGCGCTTGCTGGAGCATCGACGCGCATTGCATCCCACAGCTCGGCTACCTGCACGCGGAGATGCAGCACGGTGCCTTCGCCGGGGATCGTAACGACATCATCAGTCGCGCGAAGTTCGGTCACGAACGGAGCGGTCATGCTTCCACCGCAGCTGCTGCTTCGAGCGGAGCGGTCACGAACGCCGCACGAACGGGCAGTGCCGAAAGGAATCGCGCAACCTGCTGATCGAAGAGGTACGTCGATGCAGTAACGTGTGTGTCGTTACCCTGAGCCACGGCTCCGACTACAATCTCCTCTCCACCCTGTCCGCGAAACGTTACGTAACCAGGCCCTTGCTTATCGAGGAAAGCCGAGTAGATGCCCGAGCGGCGACCGAAGAAAGTCCTCGCCGCGGCAATAACGTCCTCCGGCGAAAGGACAGTCACGGCTTCCTGAAGTGTACGAGCTTGCTGTGAATTCACGATGCTGTCGGGTGTCTGGTGGTCATCTTTCTGACGTCAATCTACCGGCCAGCGGGCTTTCGTGGCACTCCTGGTTTCCACGGCGCGAGTCGATCATCCCGAGGAAACCCTGAGGATCGACTCGAATATGAGCCGCGTCCCGAAATGCAGCGACTCGACCGGGACGCGCTCATCGTGGCCGTGCATGCGCTCCTCATCCGGCTGCTCCATCGGAAACGGGAGGATGCCATACGAGTCGATCCCGGCCCTCCGCAGGTGGGAGCTGTCAGTGCCCCCGGTACTCAGGTACGGCACCACCGTGATTGCGGGATCGATCAGCGTCGCCGACGCGGAAATTGCCTCGAACATGGCAGAGTCGGGATTCGATGCCGGAGCATCCTGGCCACGGGCAGTAATCGACACGCCAACATCCGGATCATCAATGCACTGCTCGAGCCGCGCGACGATACCGTCGATATCGTGACCGGGGATGGTCCGCACGTTGAGCACCGCAGTGGCTTCCGCGGGGATCACATTGCCAGCCACACCACCGGTAACCTTTGTCGCCGAAATCCCGTTGCGCATCACGGCGTTGAGTACCGGAATTGCCGCAAGCACACCGGCGCCTCTCGCAGACTCGCCTGCATCTGACGACACCAGCGCAGCCATCGCATCACGTTCGATTTCATTCGGCCAGACACGCGAAAGCTCTCCGAAGAAACGCCGGGTCGTTTCGTTGAGTGAGACCGGCTCACGGTAATCCGACAGCCGGGCAAGCGCGCGGCCAAGTCTGAAAATCGCGTTATCCACCAGCGGAATGGCCGAATGTCCAGCTGGCCCGCGAGCGGTAACGGTGACCATGTGAGAGATCTTCTCAGCTGTCTGGATGGCGAGATACCGCTTGCCACCTTCTATGATGCGGGTTCGGCCGCCTTCGTTCAGCGCAAACTCCGCGTCGATCAGCTCACGATGATTACTGACTACCCACTTGATGCCGTGTTCTCCGCCCGTTTCTTCGTCCGATGTCGCGAGAAATATCACGTCCCGGTCGAGCTCGATTCCCGCATCGATGACGCTGCGTTTCAGCAAGAGCATCGTCATGAGATTCGCCGCGAGCATTCCCTTGTCGTCGATCGCGCCACGGCCGTACACGTATCCGTCGCGAATCACGCCACCGAATGGATCGCAGGTCCACTTCTCGCGCTCGACACCGACTACGTCCATGTGCGCCATGAGCATCACCGGCCGCTTCGTGCCGTTGCCCTTCAATCTGGCGATTACCGCCGCGCGCCGTTCGACCGGGACGAGCAGCGTCGTCTCGATACCCTCGCTATCGAGCGCATGAGTCAGGTATTCGGCGAGCTCGAGCTCGTTTCCCGGCGGATTCGTCGTGTCGAAGCGAATCAGCCTCTGAAGGCGCTCTACTGTTTCGGCATTTGCCGATTCCCAGTCAGGCACCCAGCAGTTTCTCGATGTTCCTGAGAAGCGGACCAAACGAAAGTTTCTCTCCCCCGATGGAAACACGAGCTGCCAGCTCCTCGGCCGACTCTCTCTGTCCCTCGGCCCAGAGCTCGCTGGTCATCCACGGGCCTGCAGCGGGATTCCGGTACCAGTCGAGATCGAATCTGGATACGAGCGACTCGTTCAGCACTGCCTGGAGCTGCCACGCACGCAGATACCTCGTCGAATAGAAGCGCGGATCAAAGTCCACGAACGCATCAGCAATCCGATACTGGAAGTTCGTCGCGCGCGTCAGGGTGTCGACGTAGAGGTCGGGCAGGTCGTTCCAGTCGGCGCCGTCGCCGTATGCTTCGACCTCATAGATGAGCTTCGCGCAGTAGCGTCGGATATAGTGCAGCTCCTCGAAGCCGGCGAGGCGCAGAAACTCGTCGACGCGCGAGGGCCCGAGCTCGGTATAACGCAACAGCCACCCGCGGTCCTGCATCCGGTGATCAAAAAGCATCGCGTATGATTCGGTCACCGAATTGTCGCCGAGCCAGCGGTATTCGAACGGGTAGTCCTCGCGGACGTTGGCGAAGTGCAGTGCGTGACCGGCCTCGTGGAGAAGAGTCGTGTAGTCGCTCTGTCCACCATGCGGCCGCAGCACCAGATACACTTCCTCCGGCACGCGCGTTGGCGCGCAGAATGCGCGAGCGCGCTTTCCCGGCCTCTCGCCGACGTCGTAGATAATCCTGCCACCGGCGGATGGATCGACATTCATCTCGGTTAGCTGCCGCGCGATTGACGACTGGAGCGTCTTGCCGGGGAACGCTCCATCGTATTCAGATGCACGAAGGAGAGCCAGCGCATCAGACCGCGTTGCTTCCGAGACGGTAATGCCGAGCGACTTACGGAGATGATGTGGCAGCGTATCATCCCACGCCGACTGGGAGTCCCGCAGGAACTTCCTGCATTCATCCGCAAGAGCACCAAGTGATACGCCGGTGATTTCCTCGAAGGCCGAGTTGTAGGATGGGGCTATACCCAGCGATTCGATGAAATCCTTCTCCCGCTGCAGCCGCTCGAGCCGCATCGGCGAATGTTCACGCACGACGAGCGCCGCACGTGCTTCGTCGAGAGCGAGGCGGCGCTGGCGATCGCGCTCGTTCGCAATCTCGATGGCGGCTGCCTGGTACTGAACACGGTCGCCTTCCGGAGTTTCTATAACCGCGGAACCTTCCCACGCGATCTCGCGCTCGTCGAGCTCGGCAAGTGACCGCGAAGCCTGCGACTCGAGCTGCCATTCGAGCAGCATCCCGGCCGCCCGGTGATCCTCGGTGCCTTTCAGGGTTCCCTGGAACTGCTCGACCGTGAGGAGAAGCGCATCCTCGCCAAGGACATGCGCGTACTTGTCGTAGATCGGCTTGAACTCTGCGCCGGCCTTGTGGCCGGAGTGAGCGAGGTAGCTTTCGCGCGAAATTTCTTCCGTGAACGCCTGCCCGTCACGCCGCAGGCGTTCGAGCGAGAGGTCCGTCATGCCGTGATGCGCCCGGCTACGTAACCCTTCAGCGCGTCGATCGAGATGCGCTCCTGCTGAAGTGTATCGCGGTCTCGCACTGTGACCGAGTTGCCAGGGCCAGAATCACCGTCGACGGTTATGCAGAACGGTGTGCCGATTTCATCCTGACGCCGGTAGCGCCGGCCGATCGCTCCGCTGTCGTCGTAGAATACCGGGAACGACGGCCGGAGGTCGGCGGCAATCTTTCTCGCTATCTCGGGCATGCCGTCCTTCTTGACCAACGGAAAGATGCCGGCTTTGATCGGGGCAAGCGACGGATGCAATCCGAGCACTACACGCCCCTCTGTCTCGCCGTCTACGGATTCCTCGCGATATCCGTTCACGAGGACTGCCAGCAGAATGCGGTTCGGCCCGGCCGCTGTCTCGACCACAAAAGGCAGGTAACGCTTGTTGGCCCCATGGTCGAAGTACTCGAGCTTCTTGCCGGAATACTCCTGGTGCCGCGAGAGATCGAAGTCACCGCGATTGTGAATTCCTTCGATTTCCTGAAATCCAAGCGAGCCGCCGAAGTCGAACTGCACATCAAAAGCTGCTCGAGCATAGTGAGCCAGCTCATCCTCACCGTGCTGGTGGAACTTCAGGCGATCGCCGGCAAGGCCGAGGCTCTGGTGCCAGCGCATGCGCTCGCCCTTCCAGTACTCGAACCACTCCATGTCCGTGCCCGGCTCGACGAAGAACTGCATCTCCATCTGCTCGAACTCGCGAGTGCGGAAGATGAAGTTTCCGGGAGTGATCTCATTGCGGAAGGCTTTTCCAATCTGCGCGATGCCAAATGGAATACGCTGGCGCGTCGACTGCTGAACGTTGAGAAAATTGACGTACGTTCCCTGCGCCGTTTCGGGACGCAGGTAGATGGTTGCGGCGCTTTCTTCGACAGGACCCATGAATGTGCGGAACATCAGGTTGAACTGTCGGGGTTCACCCAGTGTGCCTTTCATTCCGCACGCCGGGCACTGACCGTCAGGCGTGCCAGGCGTGCCCTTTATTTTGCCGTCGTCCGCGCGGAAACGCTTCTTGCAGTTCCTGCAGTCAACCATTGGATCAACGAAGCCGCTGACATGGCCGCTCGCTTCCCATACGCGTGGGTGCATGAGGATGGCCGAATCGAGCCCCTCGATATTCTCGCGAGAGCGCACCATTTCGTTCCACCACCGCTCCTGCAGATTCCGCTTCAGCTCGATCCCAAGTGGCCCGTAATCCCAGACGGATCCGGTCCCACCGTAGATCTCCGATGACTGGAAGATGAATCCGCGGCGCTTGCACAGGGAAACGAGCTTGTCCATCACATCAGGCTGACTGGGCATAAGCCTCTAAATATAGACTTTGCTTGTTCAAACACGGAGGGAGGTGCACCTCAAATCCCTATGATCTGATCCCTTCTGGTGCCAACGCTAACGTAAGCGATGGGCGTCTCCACAATCGATTCGATGCGCGCGAGGTAGTTTCGCGCCGCCGTTGGGAGGTCATCCATCGATCGTGCGTCAGCAGTTGAGGTTTGCCATCCATCCATCCACTCGTACTGCGGCTCAGCACCGTCGAGATCTGAAAGGTCTCCCGGAAACTCCGTATGCAGCGTCTCGCCCACACGATAGCCGGTGCAAAGCGCGATTTTGTCGAAGGTGTCCAGTACGTCGAGTTTCGTCACCGCGAGTCCCGTGAGTCCGTTCACCCGGGCAGCGTAGCGCACCACCACACCGTCGAACCATCCGCACCTGCGAGGCCTGCCGGTGGTCGCGCCGAACTCGTTACCGAGTCTACGCATCCGCTCGCCCTCGACTTCGTCCAGCTCTGTCGGCAACGGGCCGTTGCCCACGCGGGTCGTGTAAGCCTTTACGATTCCAAGGGCCGCATGAATCGAGGTTGGCGCGATGCCGACTCCAATCGCGGCCCCCCCTGATGTCGTACTGCTCGAGGTGACGTACGGATAGGTTCCGTGATCGACGTCGAGAAGCGATCCCTGCGCACCTTCCAGCAAAACATTGGCTCCGCTGACTATCGCGCGGTGAATCATCAGCCCGACATCGTCGGTAATTGGGAGCAGCCGCGGTGCGAGCCGCTCGAGCAGCGTCATCGTCGCCTCGAGGTCGGCTCGATCGTTCACACCGAACGCTGTAAGCACTGCGTTGGCATGCGCGACTCCCTTCTCCACCAGGGCGCGGAGGCGGCCGGTATTTCGCAGGTCGAGTACGCGCACTCCGCGGCGGGCGATCTTGTCCTCATACGCCGGCCCGATTCCGCGCCCCGTCGTACCAATCTCGCGGCTTGCCGAGCTCAGCGAGTCGATGAGCTTGTGATAAGGAAGCACGAGATGAGCACGATCGCTGACATAGAGGCGCCCCTGCACGTCGACTCCATCCTCGATGAGCTCGTCGATCTCGGTAAAAAGCGTCTCGGGGTCGAGCACGACGCCGTTGCCGATCGCGCACCTGACACCGGGATGCAGGATGCCGCTCGGAATCTGGTGCAGCACGAAAGACTTTTCGCCGATGTGCACAGTGTGACCGGCATTCGCCCCACCCTGGTAGCGCACGACCCAGTGGGCCCGCTCGGCGAGTACGTCGACGAGTTTGCCTTTGCCCTCGTCACCCCATTGTGCACCAACAATTACGACGGTCCGCGTCTTGGAATCGAACATTCTGCCGGTGTAAAATGGAAACGCCCCGGCGGTTTGCCAGGGCGTTGAGTCAATCTACGGACCATGTGGCCCATGTCAATCGCGGAGGATTTCGATTTAGGGTCAGAGGCTGGAACTACGCGGTGAAAGGAGGCTTTGAAGTTTCAGGAGTTTTTGAAGGCTTTCGCGGCCCCAAGCTCGCTCGTTTCGGGGGCCGCTCCAAGTTAGAGCGTCGTTCCGTTCTTGTGCAAAAACACGACGCTTACTGCCGCCCGGAAAATGTTATCGACGGCTCCCGCATGCCCGAGCAAACGACTTCAGAACCTCCCGAAACTTCAAAACCTCCCTTCCCTGTGTACTTCCGCCATCTCAGAACACTAGCTCATCGCAGCGAGGAAAATCCAAACTGCGACGGCGGAGCCTACCCCGATTTTCATCGCCGTGGCGATCGCTCTTCCGATCAGCGCGCCGGTCGCGGCGCGAGTAGACGCGCCGCCGCTCGAGCCGACACTCAGTTCGCCGAGCAATGCGCCGGCGAAGCTTCCGATGAATGCGCCAATCACTGGCCCGATGATGGGGACCGGCACTCCCATGAACGCGCCGAGCATGCCGCCAATCATCGCACCCCAGCCGGCGCGGCGTGAGCCGCCGTACTTGCGCGCGTACTTGCCAGACATCGTGAACTCGATCCATTCGGCGGCTATGCCGAGGATCGCAATGCCGACAATCGTGATCCAGCTGATCGGGTCAGCAGGAACGAGAAAATTGTACGCGACAGCGCTGGCGATCATTATCCACAGCCCGGGAAGCCCGAGCGGAATGAGCGCAAGCGAAATAACGAGTACGACGGTCAGTATCAGTAACGCCATCAGGAAAGCTCCTCGACGATTGCGGCAATAAGCGCTGCTGCCTGCGCGATCCCCGTGCCATCCATCGAGTCGGCGCGGTCCCTGTGAGTATGTACGCGAGAAAGAGTCCGCAGGTTTCCGCGACTCAGGGTGAACGACGCCCAACCAGCGTCGGTGAAAGCGATGTTGTCAGCAAGCACGCCCGGAAGCATCCTCGAGAGCCGTCGCCCGGGCCGGCCTCTCATGCCGAGAACTCCGGTCCGCTCCGCTGCACGCTCGATCGCACTCTCGAGCGATTCAGGGTTCATGCCGCTCCGCATGAAGAGAAATTTTCCGGAATCGTCGATCGTATCGCAGTTGATCGCAATTGCGGTTTCTGTCCGGGATCTCAGGAATGCGCGTGCGCCGGCGAGACCCAGCTCCTCCCCGCTCGTGATGAGAATTCCAACGTCTCGATCCCCGAGAAGAGCTGCCGCCGCCAGCATGGAGACCACGCCGCTCGCATTATCCAGCGCTCCGTTCGAACGATTCCCAGTGAAACACAACAAGATCGGCAACAGGGCTGCGGCGGTCAGAAACCCCAGAACCAGGGGCACACTCGCCGCAAACACACCAGCGAGCGCCTGGGCCAGACTCACGATGACGGTGAGCGTGAAGAATACTGACGCGGCAGCCGCTGATCCGATTCGAATGAGCATCGGGATGGTCTGGGATTTCGAATCGAGGTGAGCGACGAGCCAGATGTGCGGGCGCGCCTCGTGACGCTGGGCGACAAGGTTAGCCGATGAGCTCGTCAGCAACGGAAAGTCGAGTACGCCATTGCGCGACAACATGCCGCCAAGGACCGACAAGATTGTCGCGACTGCGATTCCGAGAATCAATGCCCCCTGAGAGTGCCCCGTGGCGGCCAATGCACCCATGCCGATCGCCGTGCCGCCAAGCATCAATGCAATCAGCGGCGGCGCCGCGCGGGCGGGAAACTCGGAGAACTCGAAGGCCTCTTCTTCAACGACGAATCCCGACTCTCGAAGGATCCCGGCGCACCTTGCTCGAGCGGCGGATTCGTTGCTACTGCCGGTGAACCGGGGCGACGACGCAAGTTCGCGCAGCAGTTCCAGGGCCGCGAATGTCATTGCGACTTGGTTAGAGTCCGTCTGAAACTACAAAAAGGAAAGGAGTCAGGTGAGTTGTCCCGAGTGACGTGACTTTTCTCCTCGCGTACCGGCGCGTTTCCCGGCGTTCACGCGCGAAAGCAAATACGCATAGGGGAGGAGGTTTTGGAGGTCCACGAGGTACTGGAGCGGCCGCTACCGCGGAGCGAACGGGTCCCGCGTAGATCAGTTCTTTCATTTTCTTTGTTGAACGACGGAAATGCGTCGCTCCAGACGTAGGTTGCGACACGCGACGAGCGGTGCTGTAGTTACCCCAAAGCCGAAGTGGTCGAGTTGCCGAGACGATCTGAACGACCCGAAGCAGACCTGCTCCACTTCCTCCTGCACCTCCAAAACCTCATCCCCCATGTGTAGTGCCAAGTATCGGGAGTTTCAGGACGGCCACTACTCACGTAAGCCCCATCAGGTGTTTCGTATCCCGCATCGTATCAGCGGCAACCTCGCGCGCCCGCTCGGCTCCTCGCGCAAGTGCACTTTCGAGCCGGGACGGGTCAGCGGTGATATCCGCTGCGCGCTCCCTGATCGGTTGCAGCTCGGCATTCATTGACTCGAGCAGCACTTTTTTGCAGTCGATGCAGCCCCACCCAGCCGTGCGGCACTGAACGGCGACATGCTCCACAGTCGCCGGCGGACTGAACGCCTTGTGCAGATGGTAGATGTTGCAGACTTCCGGAGTGCCGGGGTCTGTCCGCCTCACACGCGCCGGATCAGTCATCGCGGGCCTGAGCTTTTCCCAGATCTCCTTCGGATCCTCGAGCAAGCCAACAGTGTTGCCGAGCGACTTCGACATCTTCGATTGTCCATCGAGCCCCATGATGCGCCGCGTCGGCGTCAGCAAGGGTTTTGGCTCGGGGAAAAAGCCTTCAACGTCGCCGCCTGGAGGCATTCCAGTCTCCGGCGCAGTCCCCTCGGCACGGGCTGCACCGTCATCGGCCTGACTGAAAGCAAACCCCGGCGAAAATCGTGTATTCCAGCGGCGGGAAATTTCGCGGGACAGCTCGAGGTGCTGGATCTGATCCTCGCCGACAGGCACCAGGTCCGCTTTGTAGAGCAGGATGTCGGCGGCCTGAAGCACCGGATAGTTCAGCAATCCGGCAGCAATGCTCTCCTGGCGGCCGGATTTGTCCTTGAATTGTGTCTGCCGCTCCAGCTCACCCAACGGGGTAATCGTGTTGAATATCCACGCGAGTTCTGTATGTTCCGGCACCGCGGACTGCACGAATAGTGTGCACGCTTCCGGATCCACGCCCGAAGCCAGCAAAGAGATAGCCATGTCACGCGTACGCCGTCGGAGATCTTCGGGCTCGTACGGCACAGTGATGGCATGGTAGTCGACGATACAGAAGAACGACTCGTACTGCCGCTGGAGCACGACCCAGTTCTTGACGGCGCCTAGGTAGTTGCCAATGTGCAGCTCACCGGATGGCTGGATGCCGCTGAAGATGCGGGACGTGGACATCGGCCGAAGTTAATGGTTGTGAGGAACGCGTTGCAAGCAAACGAAACCGATTCATACATCGATAGTTCACTTTCAGAGGCTGCGCTCGGAGCCGCGGTACGCGCGGCGCGTGCGGCTGCCGCGTTCATTCGCGACGCCGCCCCGCGACTGAGAGCACTCGAATGGGTTGAAAAAGGAACCGCGGATTTCGTCACGGAAGTCGATCGCGGTGCGGAAGCGAGAATAGCCGAAATTCTTGCTGAGGAGTTTCCGGACTCGGTCCTTGTGGGCGAGGAGCTGAGCCCTGACGACGACCTGTTCAGTGACAACCTGACGTTCATCGCGGACCCGCTCGACGGCACGACGAATTTCCTGCACGCTTATCCGCAGTACGCCGTGTCGATAGGCGCGATGAGAAATAAGGAAATGATTGCTGCCGTTGTGCTCAACGTGCAGCGTGGAGACCTTTTCACCGCATCGAAGGGCGGCGGCGCAAGACTCGACGGCGAAACAGTGCGGGTGTCGACAACCACGAATCCATCACGATGCCTCATCGGCACCGGCTTTCCATTCAAGAGTCCGGAGCTACTCGAAGCCTATTCCCGGCAGTTTGTTGCGGTGAGCAGGCACACGGCAGGAATACGCCGGGCAGGGTCGGCTGCTCTCGATCTTGCTGATGTCGCATGTGGGCGATTCGACGGATTCTGGGAGCTCGTTCTTGCTCCATGGGATGTTGCAGCAGGAGTGCTGCTCATTCGCGAGGCGGGTGGCGTAGTCACCAGTATCGATGGCACACCGTACCAATTGTCACACGGCCCAGTCGTGGCCGGCAACCCTGACATTCACCCGTGGCTCCTGAAGGCAGTGCAGGATGCCACAGCAACCTGAACATCAAAATGAAACTGATTGAATGTGTCCCGAATTTCTCCGAAGGTCGCCGTCCCGAGGTCGTGAAAGCAATCCTCGATGCAATCGCATCTGTCGAAGGCGCAACCATTCTCGACTCGTCATCTGATGTCTCGCACAACCGCTCGGTAATAACCTTCGTTGCACCCGCCGAGAACGTCGTTGATGCCGCAATAGCCGGCATTCGCGTAGCCACGCAGCTCATCGACCTCAGCGGTCACACAGGCGAGCACCCTCGTATCGGGGCAACAGATGTCGTTCCGTTCGTGCCGCTCGAGGACTCCACCATGGACGATTGCATCGAGCTTGCACGGCAGCTCGGCAAACGAGTCGGAGATGAGCTCGCCATTCCGGTGTACCTGTATGAGCGCGCGGCATCGCGTCCGACTCGAGTCAACCTTGCTGATGTAAGGCGAGGCCAGTTCGAGGGACTGCGCGACGAGATCGGTACAAATCCCGAGCGTGATCCCGATTTTGGTCCGGCAAAGATTCACGAGACCGCGGGTGCGATCGCCATCGGTGCGCGACCATTCCTCGTCGCTTACAACGTCTACCTGGGTGACGTTTCGAACCTTCCCCTCGCAAAGACAATTGCGAAAGCCGTGCGGGGCTCGTCGGGTGGATTCAAGGCAGTGAAGGGGCTGGGAATGGAGGTCGACGGCCAGGCGCAGGTGTCGATGAATCTCGTGGACACTGACGAGACAGCGCTGCACACTGTCTTCGATACGATCAGTACTATGGCGAAGGCCGAGGGTGTGGATGTGACATGGAGCGAGTTGATCGGGCTCGTGCCCGAGAAGGTGTTGTTCGATGCATCGAAGAGTTACCTCAAACTCGCGCAGTTCACCTCCGACCAGGTGCTGGAGCGGCAGGTGGCGCGAGCGATGCGGGAGTCATCGGACAACGCGGCCAACGCGGCGTCGCGCCACGCAGCCGACACGTCATCATCCACGGCCGCTGAATTTCTGACGGCGATCGCATCCTCGGATCCGGTGCCCGGTGGCGGTAGTGTCGCTGCCTACGCGGGCGCTCTCGCCGCCGCGCTTACGAGGATGGTCGCCGGGCTCACGCTCGGAAGAAAAAAGTACGCGGACGTCGAAGCAGAGATGACCGTGGTAGCTGGGAACGCTGACAATTTGTCGGAAGCCCTGTCGCGACTGGTTGAGCGGGATGCGGCTGCCTATGCAGCGGTGTCGGCGGCATACAAGATTCCGAAGGAGCCAGACTCCGGTGCGAGAGTTGAGGCGATAGATGTCGCTCTTCTCGGTGCAGCCGAAGTACCCCTTGAAACGGCGCGGCTTTGCGCGCAGGCAGCCGCACTTGCGGCTGTTGTTGCCGGCAAGGGTAACTCGAACGCCATCACCGACGCTGGCGTCGCGGCGATGCTTGCCGAAGCGGGCTGCAGGGGAGCGGCGTATAATGTGAGGGTAAATGTCGCGTCACTGGCCGACAGGGCTCGCGGAGCGCATCTCGAGAGAGAAGCTGCCGAGCTGGTTGCCGCTGCATCGGGCCACGCCGGTGAGGCATGCGCGGCAGTTGAGAAGGCACTGACCAGTTAGTCCACGGAATGAGGGCGACATGCGCCGAACCTGGATGGAGTGGATCGTTTCCGGATCGCTGATGTTTTGCCTGGCGGCATTCGCGCCTGTCGATGTGAACGCTCAAGCGGGATCGGCAACGCAGGTTGCCCATACCGGATCGTCGCGATCGCCCCTCAATGGGGAGTGGAAGGGCGAGACGTTTGCGGCGGGGGGCGTTGCGGGTGTCACACTCAACCTTTATTCCAATGGCACTTACGCGAGACGGATCGTAGTCGTCTCTGAATACGGGTGGACGCTCGAAGGCAATGCACTGATGCTGGCAGCGTTGCTTGCTCGAACCGATACGGGCTCGACGTACGGCAGGGCCGCGATCGTCCGCGTACAGCTCATCGGGGATTCACTCGTGGCGCGTGCGGGACGCGATGCTGTCCACCTCAAGCGGGTCACGTCGCTGGTCGAAGCATCGCCTCTTCTCGGTAGATGGGAAGGCCTTTCCGACCTGAACGAATCAGTAACCCAGGACTTTACGGCCGACGGGCGCCTGATTGTGAGTCTCACAGTCTCGCGCGAGGCAGGAAGGTTTTCACATGACGGCGAATGGATCAACTGGGCCGAGCAGATTCCGGTTCCAAAAAACAAGAAGACGCGGTATCGGCTGGAGGACGGGCGACTGTCTGTCTACTTCGAGCCGCGGCTGCCGCCTCTCGAGCTGGAAAGAGTCGTTGCCGACCCAGCTCAGTAGAATCAGGCGGCGGTCAGTACGCGCGGACCTTCATCGGTTATCGCGACCGTGTGTTCGAAGTGAGCGGACCGCGTTCCATCGACCGTAACGACGGTCCACTTGTCGGGCATCGTGCGGATTCCCGGCTTGCCGATGTTCACCATCGGCTCGATTGCGATCGTCAGACCTGAGACGAGGCGGATCCCCCGCTTTGGCTTGCCGTAGTTGGGGACCTGCGGTTCCTCGTGAAAGCCGGTGCCGATGCCGTGTCCGACCAGATCACGCACCACGCTGAACCCGGCCGCCTCGACTACCTCCTGAACTGCGGCACCGATATCACCGAGATGATTGCCCGGTCTCGCTGCCGCGACGCCTGCATTCAGCGCGGCTCGAGTGACTGTTAGAAGCCGCGCAGATTCATCGTTCACTGTGCCGACGGCAACAGTGGTCGCTGAGTCGGTGTGATAGCCTTCGTAGAAAACCCCGACGTCGATGGAGACGAGGTCTCCCTCAGCCAGAATCCGCTTCCTTGACGGAATGCCGTGAACGATCTCGTTATTGATCGAGCTGCAGATGCTTGCGGGGAAATTGTAGAGTCCCTTGAACGACGGCACAGCGCCCTTATGGCTCCGTATGAACTCCTCGGCTATTGCATCGAGGTCAGCCGTCGTCATCCCTGGCCTTACCGACCGCTCCATGAGCCGGACGGTCTCCGCGAGGATCCTGCCGCCCCGCGCCATTATCTCGATCTCGCGCTGGGACTTGAGCTGAATCAAAGCTCGAGCGCCTTCATCGCGCGCTCCGTAATCTCATTGAGGTTTCCCGACGCATCTATCTTCTCGATTGCAAGCTTCCTGTCTTTCACCCATTCAACGACAGGTTCGGTCTGCGCGCGATACACTTCGAGCCGATTCCGGATCGACTCCGGTTCATCATCCTTCCGGCGAACGATATTCCCGCCGCATTTCGCGCATACGGTGCCGGGCTCGATGTCACGATAGGGAGTTTGGCACTTCTCGCACACCGTGCGGCCGCCGAGACGCTTGACGAGCTCGTCGTCATCGACGTCGAACAGGAGAAACATGTCGACCTTCCTGCCAAGCTCGGCCAGCATCATCGTGAGCCCGTCGGCCTGTGGGACCGTTCTCACGACACCGTCGAGGATCGCGCCTTTTGCAGCAGTTGGCGATGCAAGAACATCCTTCATGATCCCGAGGATCACTGCATCGGGAACGAGGTCACCGCGATCCATATATGATTTCGCGGCCATGCCCTGCTCGGTGCCGTCGCGCAAGGCGGCGCGCAGTACATCTCCGGTCGCGATTTTGGGGATGCCGAGTTTCTCGGCCAGTATCTCGCCCTGAGTTCCCTTGCCCGCGCCAGGCGGGCCAAGCAGCACGACTATCATGCGACGAGCGGCTTAGAAGCCGCCCATCGCCTGACGGCCGCGATAGCGTACGCGACCCTTCTTCATGAAGCCGTCGTATTTGCGGAGCAGCAGGTGTTGCTGGATCTGAGCCATTGTGTCGAGCGCGACACCGACGACGATGAGCAGCGACGTACCGCCGAACTGGAACGGCACGTTGATCATGTCGGCAATGAACACAGGCAGAAGCGCGATGAACGTCAGGAACACTGCGCCAGGCAGCGTGATGCGCGTCACTACGTGATCGATGTACTCGGCCGTCTTCGAGCCCGGCTTTACCCCGGGAATGAAGCCGCCCTGCTTCTTCAGGTTCTCCGACAAGTCGATCGGGTTGAAGATGATCGACGTGTAGAAGTACGTGAAGAATACGATCAGCACCGCTGACAGTGCATAGTACAGCCATGTGCCCGGCTGCATGTACTCGGACGCCCGCTGAGCCGCCGGGTTACCGGTGAACTGAGCGAGTGCGCCAGGGACAATGATCACGGACTGGGCGAAGATGATGGGCATCACGCCGGCCGCGTTTACGCGGAGAGGAATGAAGTTCTTCGCCGCTTCGCGCATCCGGCCACGCGCCATCGTGCGCTGCGGTATCTGGATCATCACTCGCCGGGCGGCCATCGTGATCGCGACGGTTCCGGCGACGACGGCAAGCATGACGATCGCGAGAACGACCAGGGAGAACAGTCCAACCGCCTGCGTCTGGACGAAGCGGAAGGTGCTGAAAATTCCCGGCCAGAATCTCTCGATGATCGAGAAGAAGATCAGGAGGCTGGCTCCGTTGCCGAGGCCACGCTCAGTGATCTGCTCACCGAGCCACATCACGAATATCGCGCCGGCGACGAGGAACATGATCATCTGAACCTGGAAGCCGAAGCCCGGGTCGACGACGGCGTTCTGGATCGACATCGTGAACAACGCGAATCCATAGGCCTGCACCATCGCCAGTACTACCGTGAAATAGCGCGTCCACTGCGTGACTTTCTTGCGGCCTTCTTCATCCTTCTGGAGCTTCTCGACCGTCGGCACGACAGCGCCGGCGATCTGCATGAAGATGCTGGCCGAGATGTACGGCATGATGCCGAGCGCAAAGACCGTCGCGCGCGACAGTCCGCCGCCCACGAAGAGGTCATAGAGCCCGAGAATTCCGCCGCCGCCCTGGTTCGCGAAGAAATCCTTCATCGCGGCAACGTCTACACCGGGGACGGTTATGTGCGCGCCCGTGCGGTAAAGCACGAGGCACAGGAACGTGAACGTAATTTTCTGCCACAGCTCGGGGGTCCTGTAGATGTTCTGGACCGCCGCTGCCGGGTTGTTTTGTGCCATACTACTCCTCGACGCGGCCCCCGGCCGCTTCGATCTTCTCTCGCGCGCCAGCGCTCATACCAATACCGCGAACGGTGACGGCGCGAGACAGATCGCCATTTGCGAGCACCTTTGCCGGACCCTTGCGAGCGCTGATGAGGCCGGCCTTGACGAGAGAATCTCTCGTCACTTCCGCACCCTCAGGCAGGCGCCGCTCGAGATCGCTCAGACGAACGACCTGATGCTCGACCCGAAAGATATTCGTGAAACCACGCTTCGGCAGCCGCCGCGTGAGCGGCATCTGTCCGCCCTCGAACTGAGGCTTGCCGCCACCCGGACCGTGATGGCCCGCGCGCGCCTTGATTCCCTTGTGTCCCTTTCCTGACGTCTTACCCGTGCCGGAGCCGGGGCCGCGACCAAGACGCTTGCGATCACGATGCGAGCCGGGAGCTGGAACGAGATTGTGCAACCCGATCCTCTGCGCACTCTCTGCGTTCTCTGCAACCGACTCTGCGACTTCTTTTTTCTGCTTTGGCACTTGTCTACTCCTCGATCTTCGTCACTTCAACCAGGTGACGAACGCGTTTTAGCTGGCCACGCAGGGCCGGAGAATCCTGATGGATCACTTCCGCCTGGTGATTGCGAAGGCCCAGGGCCTGGAGAGTCGCGCGCATGCGCCACGAATGTCCGATGCCCGAGCGCACCTGCTTGATGCGAACACGACCGGTCGTGAGCTCCTCTTTCGGAGTACTCCGCGGACCCTTCGTGTTCCACCATACGTGAGTTCTAGCCAAGTTGTGTCTCCCTTACCTTCGCTCTCGAGCGATAGCCGATCGAGCTCACCTCGACACCACGCTCGCGCGCGATCTCTTCTACTGTAGTGAGCTGCTTCAGGCCATCGAGCGCCGCGAGCACCATGTTGTGCGGATTGGTCGAGCCGAGGCTCTTCGTGAGAATGTCGGAGATGCCCGCGCATTCCATGATCGCGCGGACTGCCCCACCAGCGATCACACCGGCACCCGGAGCCGCCGGCTTCATCAGAACCTTGCCTGCGCCATGCCGTCCTACGACTTCGTGCGGAATCGTTCCGCCGGTCATCGGGACCTTTTCCATGTTGCGACGAGCGCCATCGACTGCCTTGCGGACAGCTTCCGACACTTCGTTCGCCTTTCCGGTCGCGAAACCAACCTTGCCCTGACCGTCGCCAACGGCGACGAGTGCGTTGAAGGAGAAACGACGTCCACCCTTCACGACCTTGGCAACGCGGTTGATCGCGATAACGTTCTCGACGAGCTCGCTTCCGCCATCGCCACCACGGCCATCGCCGCCACGTCCGCCATCGCGACCTCCCTTGCCATCACGCGAGCGGCCCTGACCGCCATCGCGACCACCACCGCCGGCACCACCGCCGGGGCCGCCGCGTCCGCCGCCACCCTGTCCGCCGCGTCCACCACCAGGGCCACCGCGACCGCCGCCACCGCGACCGCCACGTCCACCGGCTCCGCCGCCGCTGCGCGCGCTGCGACCACCGCCGCCCGAAGTGCGGGCCGCGGGTGCAGACGACTGCTCTTCCGAGGGCGCCGCGCTATCCTGAGTTTCGTTATCAGCCATTTTCCTTTAGAACTCCAGCCCGCCTTCGCGGGCTCCGTCGGCCACCGCTTTCACGCGGCCGTGATACTTGTAACCGCCACGGTCGAAAACGACCTTGGTGACGCCGGCTTCCTTCGCCTTCTGGGCGATTCTCTTGCCGACCTCGGCGGACTTCTCGACCTTCTTTCCTTCGAGACCTGAATCGGTCACCGTCATCAGCGTGCGCTGCGTCACATCGTCGACGAGCTGCGCGTAGATGTGCTTGAGCGAACGATAAATCACGAGCCTCGGTCTCTCGCCTGTTCCGTTGACCTTCTTGCGAACACGAAAGTGGCGGCGCGACCTGAGCGACGAACGCGTGTTGGTGAATGCCGTCTTACCCATTACTTGCCTCCCGCCTTTCCGGCCTTACGCCGGATCTGCTCGCCTGCGTACTTGATGCCCTTGCCCTTGTACGGCTCGGGTGGACGGAGGCTGCGCAGTTCGGCGGCCACCTGTCCCACGATTTCCTTGTTCGCTCCCTCGATGATGATCTGCGTCGGGAGCGGTGCCTTGAGCGTGATGCCCTTCGGCGCCTTGTACTCGACAGCGTGGGAGAAGCCGAGGGCGAGCTGCAGTCCGTACGGACGCGTCTCAGCCTTGTAGCCAACGCCTACGATGTCCAGTTGCTTCGAGAAACCCTTCGTCACGCCTTCGACCATATTGGCGATGAGCGTGCGCGAGAGGCCATGAAGCGCCTTGTGCTTCGGATCGTCGCTCGGGCGGTTCACCGTGACGGTGCCGTTTTCCTGCGAAACAATCATGTCGGCGGGAATCGTTCTCGAAAGCTCGCCGTTCGGTCCCTTTACCGATACGCGGTTGCCATCGACGGTGATCGTAACACCGGACGGAACCGAGATCGGATTTTTTCCAATACGTGACATAGTTGTATCCGTTACCAGACCAAGGCGAGAATCTCGCCGCCTGTGCGCGCCTGACGAGCCTGACGATCCGACATCAGTCCCTGCGAGGTGCTGAGAATCGCCATGCCGAGGCCGTTGCGGACGCGCGGGATCTCCGCGACGCCAACGTACTTGCGGAGGCCTGGCGTCGAAACACGCTTCAGCTCGCGGATGACCGGCTGCCCGCTCTGCGCGTACTTGAGTACGACGCGAAGCGTCTTGCGGCCGCTCTCCTCTTCGAGTGTCCGGAAATCCTGAATGAAGTTGTTGTCCTTCAGGATGCGGGCGATCTCGACTTTTACTTTCGATCCCGGCATGTCGACGCGGCGGTGCTTCGCTCCGCAGGCGTTGCGGATGCGCGTCAACATATCGGCGATCGGATCTGTCATGCTCATGCTGTTTCTTTTCCTTGTCCTATAGTATCGAAATCACTGGAGTGCTAATCGTGTTCTTTAACGTCGCGGGGCTGCACCCTGCTGTTAGCTGTTGGCAGCATTTAGCTCGCAGCTTTAAGCGGGCTAACAGCTTTAAGCTGGTACTGCTAACCGCTAACTGCGGCGAAGCCCGCGTCGTTCACTCCAGATCACTCGACTAATAGAAGGTTGATGTTTACCAGCTCGCCTTGCGCACGCCCGGGATCAGTCCCGACAGTGCCAGCTCGCGGAAGCAGATTCGGCAGATGCCGAACTTTCTGAGGAACGCGCGCGCCCTGCCACAACGCTGGCAGCGGTTGTGCTTTCGCACAGCGAACTTCGGCTTCAGCTTGCTCTTCTCCACCATGGCCTTTCGCGCCATCTAAACTCTCTCTACCAGAAAGGTTTTACTGTCAGTCATCACGACTGCACGATGATGGGCTTCTCTTCGCCCCGGAACGGCATGCCCAGCTCGCGCAGCAGCGCAAGCGCCATGTCGTCCCTGTTCGTCGTCGTGACGAACGTGATGTCCATTCCGTGGATCTGGTCTACCATGTCGTAGTTGATCTCCGGAAAAATCATCTGCTCCTTCACGCCCAGGCTGTAGTTGCCCCGGCCGTCGAAGGAGCGCGTATTCACGCCGCGGAAATCGCGGATTCTCGGAATCGCCACGGTGATGAAGCGATCGAGGAATTCCCACATTCGGGCTCCACGCATCGTCACCGCCGCACCAATCTCCTGCCCTTCGCGAAGACCGTAGTTGGCGATCGACTTCTTTGCCTTGCGGCGAGTCGGGCGCTGACCGGTGATGATCGCGAGCTCCTCGATTACAGCATCGAGAATCTTCGGGTTCTTGATCGCTTCACCGACACCACAGTTCACAACGATTTTCGAGACGGTCGGGATCTCGTGCACGTTGTTCAGGCCGAACTGCTCCTGGAGACGCGCGCGAACCGTGTTCTCGTAATATTTCTTCAGGCGCGGCGCCGGAATCGGCAGATCCACACCGGCGTGTGGTCCCTGCTTGAACTCCTCGCGCTTCTTATCGCCCTTCGCCTTTTTCTGCTGCTGCGGAGGAGCGCCTGCACCCTTTGCGGGCTTACCGCCACCTTTCGCGGGCTTGCCGCCCTTCTTCTCTGCCGTTGCCATTTATCTCTCTCCCGTCAGCGCGTGCGGGGGATCGGTTCCCCCGAGCGAGCGCCGACGCGCTCCTTCGTTCCGTCGGTGTCGATCCGGGCCCTGGTGCGGGTCGGCTCACCGGTCTTCGAATCAAGAAGCATCAGGTTGGACGAGTGAACCGGGGCAGCCATCTCGATGATGCCGCTCTGCTCCTCTGCAGTCCGCGCCTTGCGATGTTTCTTCACAATGTTGATCCCCTCGACCAGCACGCGGCCGGTCTTCGGGTAGATCCGCATGACCTTCCCTTCCTTGCCCTTGTCGTCACCGCGCATCACGCGCACGGTGTCGCCCTTGGTCACGTGCAGCTTGAGACGCTCGGCGTTAACGCCGTGCCTCGTCCTGCTCCGCTTCTTGGCAGTCTTTCTGTGCTTCAGATCACGCATGCTACAAGACCTCCGGAGCGAGCGATACGATCTTCATGTACTTCTTCTCGCGGAGCTCACGCGCCACGGGGCCGAAGATACGAGTCGCACGGGGCTCGCCCGCTTCATTAATGATCACGATGGCATTCTCGTCGAAGCGGATGTATGAGCCATCCTTGCGGCGCGTCTCCTTTGCGGTGCGCACCACTACTCCGCGAGCCACCTCTGACTTCTTCACTGTTCCATTCGGCAGCGCATTCTTGACGGCCACGATCACGACGTCGCCGAGCCCGGCATAACGCCGGCGGGTCCCGCCGAGCACGCGGATCACGAGCGCTGTCTTCGCGCCCGAGTTGTCCGCGACCTTGACCACCGATTCCTGTTGAATCATCGGAAAATTCCTGGGATTAGATCGTAGTGACTATCGGGCCCGCTCGACGATCTCGACGACGCGCCAGCGCTTGTCCTTCGACATCGGGCGGGTCTCCATGATCCGCACGGTGTCACCAGTCTTCGCCTCGTTCATCTCGTCGTGCGCTTTGAAGCGCTTCGTCCGGCGAACCATCTTGCCGTACACCGGATGCTGCACCCTGCGCTCGATCGAGACGACCACGGTCTTCTCCATCTTGTCGCTCACCACGAGGCCGACGCGCGACTTGCGTGCTGCGCGGCTCACCGTCTGAGAGTTCTGCTGCGTATCAGCCATTCTTCCCTATGCCCTCTTGCTCGAGCGGGTCGCACCCGACTTTTTCCGGCGAATGCGGCGCGTCTTTGCGCCACCCGCCTTTGGGAGCGACGCCGACGTTCCAGCTTCGGCGATCCCGATGATCTTTTCGCGCAGCACTGTGTTGAGCCGCGCAATGTCCTTCCTGATTACACGAAGCCGAAGCGGATCCTCGAGAGTCTCCGTTCCCGCGCGAAACTTGAGGCGGAACCTCTCCTCTTCCATCTCGGCGATCTTTGCGATGATATCGGCTTCCTTCAACTCGCGAATGTCGTTGCTACTGAGCATCTGTATGCGCCTCCTCACGAGCGACGAATCTCGACTTCACGCCGAGCTTGGCGCCGGCGAGTGCCATTGCCTTCTTTGCGATTTCCGGCGTAACACCTTCCAGCTCGAACATCATGCGTCCCGGCTTCACCACTGCCACCCATCCCTCAGGTGAGCCCTTTCCCTTACCCATACGGGTCTCGGCCGGCTTCTTGGTGATCGGCTTGTCGGGGAAGATCCTGATCCAGACCTTTCCGCCCCGCTTGATGTGCCTGGTGAGCGCGACACGTGCAGCCTCGATCTGGCGGTTGGAAACCCAGCCGGGTTCCAGCGCCTGGAGGCCGTAGGCGCCGAACGCCACGGTCGAGCCGCGGGTCGACAGACCCTTCATGCGGCCCTTGAACATCTTCCTGAACTTGACTCTCTTCGGACTAAGCATCGATCTCTCTCCTAGACGCCAGTCGAGTAGGTCTTGCCGCGACGATCTTCGACGATCTCGCCCTTGAACAGCCAGACCTTCACGCCGATGGTGCCGAACGTCGTCTTCGCTGTGCTGGTCGCGTAATCGATGTCAGCGCGAAGTGTGTGCAGCGGCACACGTCCCTCGTGATAACCCTCGGTTCTCGCGATCTCGGCTCCGCCGAGACGGCCGCCACACTTGATCTTGATTCCGCCAGCGCCCATCCGCATCGCGCTCTGAACCGCGCGCTTCATCGCGCGGCGGAACGAGATACGCTGTGCGAGCTGGTTCGCGATGTTGTCAGCGACAAGCTGTGCATCGAGCTCGGGACGCTTGATCTCCTCGACATTGATCCCGACTTCCTTGCCGGAGATCTGCGCGAGCTCGTCGCGAAGCTGGTCGACTTCGGTTCCCTTCTTTCCGATTACGACGCCGGGACGACCGGTGTGAATCGTCACGACGACCTTGCCCGGCTTCCGCTCGATGCGGATGTCGGCAATGGCCGCGTGCCCGAGCCGCTGCTTCAGGTAGTTGCGAAGCAGCTCATCCTCGCGCAGAAGCGCGGGGAAGTCACGGTCGGCGTACCAGGTCGATCTCCACGTCTTTGAAATTCCAAGACGGAAGCCGATCGGATGAACTTTTTGTCCCATTACTTGCCTTCCTTCGCGCCGACCACGATGTGCACGTGGCTCGTACGCTTCTGAATTGGAGTTGCCCGCCCCTGAGCAGCAGGCATGAATCGCTTGATCTTCGGGCCTTCGTTCACGATCGCGTGCTTGATGTAGAGCGTGTCGACGTCGAGCGACTCATTGTTCTGCCGCGCAGCGTATTCTGCGTTCGCGACGGCTGAGTTGAGCGTCTTCTCGATCTGTACCGCGGCGCCCTTCTTGGAGAACTTGAGGAGGCCAAGCGCCTCGTTCACGTTCTTGCCGCGGATCTGGTCCATCACGAGGCGCATCTTGTACGGCGACTGCCTGGTGCCGCGAAGAATTGCGACCGCATCGGCAATCTGCGGCACCTGCTCTGAAGCGCGACGCGGAGCCGCTGACTTCTTCGCAGCGCCAGTCTTTGCGGTTGCTGCACTGGCAGTCGCCGACTTCGCCGCACTCTTTTTTGCAGTCGCCTTGCGCGCAGTTGATTTTTCTGCGGCCTCTGCCTTCGGCTCTGCGTTCTCTTTTTTGGCCATTCTGCTACTTCCTCGGTCCGGACGGCACGCCGCCGGCCTTCTTGTCTACCGCCTTGGCACCGGTGTGCCCGCGGAACAAGCGCGTCGGCGAGAACTCGCCAAGCTTGTGGCCAACCATGTTTTCCGTGACGTACACGGGGATGAACTTGTTCCCGTTGTGCACGGCGAACGTGTGTCCGACGAAGTCAGGAATGATGGTGCTCGACCGCGCCCAGGTCTTGATGACCTTCTTCGCGTTGTTCGAGTTCATCACTTCGACTTTCTTCATCAGCGCGTCCTGAATGAACGGGCCCTTCTTTACGCTTCTCGCCATTTAACGAATCTCGGGTTTGGGCTACTTCGTCGCTTTGCCGCGCTTGCGGCCGCGGACGATGAGGCGCTCTGACGGCTTCTTCTTGTTGCGCGTCTTCACACCTTCCTTCTTGCCCCACGGGCTCACCACGTTGCGTCCGCCACGTGTGCGTCCGCCGTGCGGGTGATCAACCGGGTTCATGACTTCACCGCGAACCTTCGGTCTCTTTCCAAGCCACCGGCTCTTGCCAGCCTTTCCGTGCGACAGGAGCTCGTGCTCGGCGTTGCCGACGACACCGATCGTGCCGAGGCAGAGGCCGTGAACCAGGCGCATTTCAGTGGAGCGCATGCGAAGCGTTACGTACTCGCCTTCCTTCGCGACTACCTCGACTGACGTGCCCGCGGAACGAGCGACCTGCCCACCCTTGCCCGGCTTGAGCTCGACGTTGTGCACGTCGGTACCAAGCGGGATCTCGCGGAGCGGAAGCGCGTTGCCGGTGCGCGTATCTGCGCCTGGTCCGGAAACGATCTTGTCGCCAACCGAAAGTCCCTTCGGGTGAATGATGTAGCGCTTCTCGCCGTCCTCGTACTCGACCAGCGCAATACGCGCTGAGCGATTGGGATCGTACTCGATGTGCTGCACAGTCGCAGTCATGCCGTGCTTGTTGCGCTTGAAATCGATGATGCGGTACTGACGCTTGTGGCCACCACCGATGCGGCGCATCGAGATGTGACCGTGATTGTCGCGCCCGCCCGACTTCTTGAGCGGCTCGACCAGCGACTTCTCAGGCGTCGTACGCGTAATCTCTGCAAAATCCGAGACCGAGCGGAAGCGTGAGCTCTTGGTCACTGGCTTGAACTGACGAACACCCATGACCGTTAACCCTCGAAGATGTCGATGGTGTCACCGTCGCGAAGCTTCACGACGGCTTTCTTCCAATGCGGCCTGCGACCGATTGCCTGTCCGACCCGGCGCGACTTGCCGCGCTGGTTCGAAGTCCAGACTCCGGTGACCTTGACGCCGAAGAGCTTCTCGACGGCGGCGCGGATCGTAATCTTGGTGGCGTCGCTGGCGACGCGGAACGTGTATTCGCCTCTCTCCTGATACGCCGCCGAGCTCTGCTCGGTGACGATCGGGCGGACGATTGTGCGATGAAGTGAGCTCATTGATTACTTCCCTTTCTTCTTTGCGGCCGATTTCTTTGCCGCAGCCTTTTTGGCTGTGCTCTTTTTCGCGACTGTTTTCTTCGCGACTGTCTTTCTGCCGGTCTTTTTCGCGGCTGCCTTCTTCGTCGCGGCTTTCTTCACCGCTTTCTTCGCAGCCCTGCGCGCCGGCGCACCCTCTGTGCCCTCTGCGTTATCTGCGCCCTCAGCATTTTCTGTCTCTGTGCTCTCCAGTTCGAAGGCACCCGATTCCACCAGCACGATATCCGACCACAACAAGTGGTACGTGGAGACATCGCTGTACGGCAGCACGTGAGTGCGCGGAAGGTTCCGGCCACTCATATAGAGGTTGTGATTCACTCCATCGGAGAGAATCAGGACCTTCTTGTCAGCGATACCAAGCTTGTTGAGCAGGGAGAGCAGTGCCGAAGTCTTCGGCGCGTCGATGTCGAACGACTCGATGACGATGACGGCGTTCTCACGGGCACGGGCGTTGAATGCGCTCTTCCGGGCCAGTGCGCGAACCTTGCGCGGCACGTACTGAGCGTAGCTGCGGGGCGTCGGACCGAATACCGTTCCACCGCCAACCCATTGCGGCGCGCGGGTCGAGCCCTGACGCGCTCGGCCTGTTCCTTTCTGCTTCCAGGGCTTCTGATTACCGCCGATGACGAAACCGCGCGTCTTCGTGGCGGCGTTGCCCTGACGCTTGTTCGCCAGGAACGCCTTTACTGCCTGGTGCATCACCGGCATGTTGATCGTGCCGTCGAAGAGGTCGGACGGAAGCGCGACCGCATCGGTCTTCGCACCCTTCGAGTTGTACGCGGCAGCGTTGATTGAAGTGTTCTCAGCCATTTTATTAACCCTGCTTCTTCACGAGAACGATGCCGTTCGTAGGACCGGCGACCGAACCGCGGATGTAGATCAGGTTGCGCTCTGCATCGATCTTCTCGACGCGAAGATGGGTCTGCGTGTGGCGGTGGTCACCGTAATGGCCAGGCATCTTCTTGCCCTTGATGACGCGCGACGGATTCGTGCCCGGTCCGATGGAGCCAGGACGGCGGTGCTTCGTGTTTCCGTGCGTGTTCGGTCCACCCGCGAAGCCGTAGCGCTTGACGACACCCTGAAAACCGCGACCCTTCGACGTGCCGGTCACCTTGACCTGCTCGCCCGGGGCGAAGATCTCGACGGTGACTTTGTCGCCAAGGTTGTAACTGGGGACGTCAGCCGACTTCGGGCCGTCATCGAGACGGAAGCTCTTGAGAATTGCAGGCGCGATCGAAAGGCCAGCCTTTGCGGCGTGTCCGACCACAGCCTTATTGGCACGACGACCGCGGGGGGTCTTCTCGCCCTTCTTGTTCTCGCGGGCAAGCCTCTGCTCGCCGTAGCCGAGCTGAACCGACGAAACGCCGGCTGCTTCAGCTGAGAGAATCTGCACAACGGCGTTGGGCGTGGCCTCGACGACGGTGCATGGGATCTGTTGTCCCTTGTCATTGAAGATCTGGGTCATGCCCAGCTTCTTTCCGATAATTCCAATCATTCTTCTCTACTCGACCTTGATCTCGACGTCCACGCCAGCCGGGAGATCCAGCTTGGTGAGCGCGTCGACAGTCGCGGCGCGGCTGTCGAGGATGTCGATGAGGCGCTTGTGCGTCTTGAGCTCGAACTGCTCGCGGGATTTCTTGTCCACGTGCGGTGAGCGGAGAACAGTCCAGCGCTTTGTTTTTGTCGGGAGCGGAATCGGCCCCGAAACCTGTGCACCCGTCTTCTCAGCGGTGCGGACAATGTCCGCCGACGCCTGGTCGATCACTGCATGATCGAATGCCTTGAGACGGATACGAATTCTTCCAGCCATTTGAGTTGACCTCAGGATTTCTGCACTGCGTGATGACTATCTGGAGTCACATCAACAAAAACGCGGGTGGACCATGTCACCCCAGTAGAGGGGCCGGTATCCATCCGCTTCCGCCGGGTGCAGCCGCTACTGTAAGCCGGTGGGGACCCAAGGCGCGCCGGCATGTAAAACAGAGCGTCCGGCGTTGAGTTGTGAACAGCCTCTAATTATCGCACTACAGGGGAATCATGTCAACAGGTGGAGCCGCCTTTATAGATGACACGGCGGCTTCGCCCGCTGTTAGCGGTTAGCAGAACTAGCACATCAGCTGGGGGCCAGAGCTGGAGAGCTAATAGCTGGTGTAGCTAACTGCTAACCGCAGGCCTGCCGTCGTTATGCCACGTCATCGCCATACCGGAATCCCAAACGAAAACGTGGCTCCTGCCCCCGAAGCACTCTCCGCCTTGAGATATCCCCTGTGCGCCTCCGCGATTCCCTTCGCGATCGACAACCCCAGGCCGGCGCCCGAGCGAGTCGCCTTGTTCGCCTGCCAGAACCGATCGAAAAGATGAGGCAGGTGCTCGGCGGCGATTCCCGGGCCCGTGTCACTCACCGAGAACGTGACGATCGCCGGGCCCGGAACACCAGTGACCGTGATTCGCCCGCCGGCAGGAGTGAACTTGATCGCATTCCCTATGAGATTGGAAAACAGTTGCGAGAGGCGGTCGCGATCGCCAGCAATCATCAACGCCGGCCCCGTCCAGTCTCCCACCAGCTCAATCCCCTTCTCCTGCGCAATGGGGCGATTTTCCTCGATGGTCTCCGACATCAACGAGCCGGCATCCAGCGCCGAGTGCTCCACCTCGAGCGTTCCCGACTCGATTCGACTCACATCGAGCAGGTCCCCAATCAGTCGATCCGCGCGCGTCACCGACCTGATGATTGTCTTCAGCTGGGCGTCAAACGGCGGCGTGGAGCCCGGAGTCTCGAGCAGCTCGAGGAGAAACGACGCACTCATGTGAACCGTACCGAGCGGGCTGCGAAGATCGTGTGAAACCAGTGCCAGCACGTCGTCGCGCGCCTGAGTCGCCCGCTGGGCCTGCTGGTAGAGCTGTGCGTTCTCGAGGGCAAGCGCCGCACGACGCGCAACATCGGATGCGAGTCCAAGATCCTCGCTGCTGTAAGTCTGCCGGCCTCCAAAGCTGATAAACGTCAACGCGCCGAGAACCTGTTCGCGAGTGCACAGTGGCGCGACAACCGCACACGTCGGCGGAGCGATGACCACAGGGTCCCCGGAAGGCGTGTCGGCGAATTCCACAAGTCCGCTCGCCGCATCGGTGAGCATGAGCGCTTCACCCGACGTAATCACACGCCAGTACGGGTGGTCCGGGCTTGCAGATGGCGTGCTTTCGAGAATCTGTTGTGCGTCTGGACCAAGTCGGGGATCGGTTGAAGCTGCCGCAAGTCGCGACACTGTTCCGTTCTCCTCAACGAGATCGACGATGCACAGATCGGCCATGTACGGAACACAAAGTCGGGCGAGACTTCCGAGGATCTCGCGCGGGTCGAGCGACGTCGAGAGTAACACGCCTGCATCGGCGAGAAAGCGCGCACGCTGCTCAGCGGCACGAACGACATCGCTGGTACGAACAAGGTCCCCGTAGCTCGAAACGAGAAGCTCGAGTATCTGCTCCTTGGTTGCGGATATAGTGAACGGAGTACCGTTCAGCTCCACATGGACTACGCTCGAATGGATAGCCGCGTCTCCCGCGCGCCCAAGCACCTGGACAACGCGTTCGAGCAGTTGCACCGGATCGTACGGCTTGGTGGCGTAGTGGTCCGCACCGCACTCGAGTCCGCGTACAATGGCGAGCGGATCGGTAAGGCTCGTCAGCAGTATCACCGGGATGTCGCTCCACTCGCTTTTGATACGTCTGCATAACTCGTAGCCATCGATGCCCGGCATCACGATGTCTGTCAACACGAGCGCTACATGATTCCCACGCACACTTTCGATCGCCGCTTCGCCTGAACTGGCGACAGTTACCGTGTAGCCGGCATTTTCGAGCAGAGTTTCCAGGGCCACTGCTTGTGTAGAACTGTCTTCGACGACGAGGATCGGTTTTCCCGGGGCTATGTTCATGTCAGATCTGTCAGTCGGCCAGGCAGATTCTGCAGCGACACAACTTCGTTCACTACGCCTGCCCGAACCGCCTCTCGTGGCATGCCATAGATGACCGACGACGCTTCGTCCTGCGCGATCACCGTTCCTTGTTGTTTCTGGATTTCCCGCAGACCAGCCACGCCGTCGTCGCCCATCCCGGTGAGGATCACCGCAAGGGCGCCTTTTCCAGCGGCTGTCGCCACCGAAGCAAACAACCTCGTAGCGGACGGCCTGAACGAACCGACTGGCGGAGTGAGCGTCAGTGCAATCCGGAACTGGTCACTGTGGCCACGCTGCAACTCCAGATGATACCCGTCAGCCGCGATATAAGCCGTTCCCGGCAACGCGACCTCGCCATCCACAGCTACCTTCACCGCGATCTTCGAATCCGCAGCAATCCATTTCACGAGGCCATCCACGAAACCCTTCGAGATATGCTGAACGATCAGGATCGGCGCCGGGAATTCTGCCGGCAGAACGGCCAGCAAATCGCGAAGAGCGGCTGGCCCGCCCGTCGAAGTTGCTATTGCCACGACGCGCGCGCGCGCAGCACCCTTTGATCTCGATCCTTCGTGCGCAGCGCTAACCTGCCGCGCCATTGACGATGGCAGCTGGGCGCCTCCGCGCCACCGCCGCACGACTTTCACTCCCGCAAGCGCTTTCACCATCGACACGAGCTGTCGCTGGTCGGCTGCGAAATGCGTCGATGCCGGACCCTCCGGCTTCGACAGCACGAGCATCGCACCTGCGCGCGTCGCATCGAGCGAAAGCCGCACATCAGATTCACGCGCCTGCGACGTGACGATTATGATCGGGCAGGGATTGTTGCGCATGATGCGTTCGGTCGCCTGCAGTCCATCGAGTACCGGCATCTGAACGTCCATCGTGATGAGGTCGGGTGCAAACCTCGCTGCCATCTCGACCGCCTCGGCGCCCGTCGCTGCCTGGGCGATCACCTTGATCCCGGGGTCGGCTTCCAGCATAGCGACAATGAGAGCGCTCGCGGTAGGCGAATCTTCGGCTACTAGCACGCGAATCATCCGGCCAGCTTTCCCGATCGACCGATCAACTGGCGTATCGTCCCCAACAGCGTATCCTGGTCAAAGCTTGACTTTGTAATGTACGAATCGGCGCCCGCCTCCATTCCCTGCATCTTCTCAGAGGGTTGGTCGAGCGAGGTGACCAGGATCAACGGGAGCGACTTGAATTTCTGCGAAGCCCGTATCCTGCGACACAATTCAAGGCCGTCCATGCGCGGCATCTGCACGTCGCTCACAACAAGGTCGAATTCACCGCTTTGCACGGCACCCCACGCTTCCATTCCATCAACCGCTGTCGTAACCGCGTAGCCTGCTGCACCCAGCACGCTCGCTTCAAGGGACCGGGTGGTAATCGAGTCGTCGACAACGAGAATACGCTTCGCTCGCTCGCTTGGCCCCTGCCTGAACTCCACGCTCGTACCCGGGGCGGCGCGCTCACCGACAAGAGCCGGGACGTCGAGTACGATCGCAATGTCACCCTCCGGAAGCAGCGCCGCAGCTGACACAAGCGTACCGCCTCCCCCGAACGCAACAGGTCGAAGGACTAACTCGCGCTCATCCACGACGTCACGTACGACTACCGCAAGCCGGCGCGAAAGCGCTGACAGCCAGACGACAACGAGACTCGTAGCCTCCGGCGAATCCGGCTCGAACGGCTCGCCCAGGCGAGCGGCGAGCGATACCAGCCTGATCGGATGGCCTCCACCTTCAAGAACTCCCCTTCCATTTACAGTCTTTACCCGCTCCGGTGATACACGGCCGATGCGATCGACGAACGCGCTGGGGATCGCAAAGCGGAATCCCCCAACATCGACGATCAGCGCCCGCGTAATCGCGATGCTTACGGGAACTTCAATCGTGATCGTCGTGCCTTTCCCAGCCGTCCAGTCAACGTCGACCGTGCCCCCTGCCTTCTCAACGGCGTCGCGCACGATCTCGAGCCCCATGCCACGCCCTGAAATTGCGCTCACGTCGTCACGAGTCGAGAGGCCTTCCTCGAACATCATCAATGCGACGTCGTGATCACTCTCAGGGACTTCCCTCCCTTTTGCCGCAAGCTTGCGACGTATTGCGGCAACGTCGACCCCACGCCCATCATCGCTCACTGTTACCCGCAACCGGTCTCCACGCACGGTCGCCGCAATACGAATTACTCCTTCAGGTTCCTTTCCCTTCGCCGTGCGTTCCTCCGGCGACTCGAGGCCGTGATCGACCGCATTGCGCGCAAGGTGCAGCAGGGGATCGCGAATCATTTCCAGAACTGCGCGCTCCGCCTCGACACCTTCCCCATCCACCGTCAGTCGCGCTGTCTTGCCAAGCGAGACTGCCAGGTCACGTACAGTCCGCGGCAGCATCTCTACCGCAACCGAAAACGGACTCTGCCGAAGCTCCCTAACCGACCGGACGAGACGTGATGAAAGCGTGCGAAGAGTATTGACATCGCTATCGAGCCGCTTGGTCACCATGGCCAGACCCGCAGCAGACGTTGCCATGGTAGCGCGGCTATCGGCGATCACGGCGGGGTACCGCTCCATCCTTGCAGCCAGACCGAGCAGTTCCCCAGCCGCGGACGAAAGCGCTTCGAGTTGCTCTGAACCGATTCGGACAAAGTCAGTCCGCCTCGCAGTCTGTGGCGTCGCCTCTGAATCGATGATTTCCTGCGTGACTTCGATGACCTCGGTCCCCGTCGAAATGGCAGGCGCCAGCTCTGGAGCAGAGCTCACCTGCGACATCGTCGGTGGCGAAGGCAGAGACGGAGGGCGGGCCACGACTGGTTCCCTCCTCGAGCCCGTCATCCGGTGTAGCAGCGCGGCAACGGAACCCTCGGACGCTGACTTGCCTGAACGCAACTGTTCAGCAGCATCGGCAAGTGCATCTGCTGTCGCGAGCAGCAGCGATATCTGCGCAGGCGTCAGCGGACCGTCGGTTGACCGCGCGTGCGCCAGCTCACTTTCCATCGCATGGCACAGGGCTTCGACGGAGGGCACCGAAGCGGCACGTGCGGCGCCCTTGAGAGTGTGCATGATCCGCAGCACTGAACGCTGACGATCAGCATTCTCGGGGTCGCGTTCGAGCGCCAGCGCGTCCGCAACGAGCACGCGGTGATTCTCGCCAATCTCGTCGATGAAGGCAGCAGTGAGCCGCGCGGCGAGTGGCTCGCGCGTCCCACCTCCAGGGCCGGTCAAGGTTCGACTCCGCCGAACAACATCCGCGCTAAACCATCAACCGTTGCCAACCAGATGTATCAACCGCGAACCCAGGGACGAAAGATTTTCGGCTGCCGTTTCCGATTGGCGCGTCGCGGTAAGGTGCTGCTGCGTCGCGTCATGAATGTTTCCGATGGCCTGCCTGATCTGCTCCATACCAAGCGCCTGCTGCCCAGCCGATGCGGCGATCTGTGCAGCGGTCTGCGACGCCTCCGCGGCAACATCAGCGAGTTGTGCGATTACCTCGCCCGCTTCCACCGCCTGGTGCGAGGCAGCCGCCGTCTGCTTGGTTCCCTGTTCAGTGGCCATAACCGCGGCGCTTGTCGCACGCTGAATCTCGCTGAGGATTCGACTCACCTGAGTCGTCGAATCCTTCGCCTGTCCTGCGAGCGCCTTGATTTCAGCAGCGACCACGGCAAAGCCTCGGCCGTTTTCTCCTGCACGCGCGGCTTCAACGGCGGCGTTGAGCGCAAGCAGTCGCGTTTGCTCTGCTATGTCGCTGACGGCAGAAGTAATTTCGCCGATTGCCGACGCCTGTTCCGCAAGCGTGACAATGCCCTTCGCTATTCCGTCAACCTCGGACTCGACTGCTCGTATCGCCGTTATGGAGCGCTGGACCGCGATGCGTCCTGCCGAGCCCGAATCAGCAGCGCGCTGAGACGCCTCAGCAAGAGATTTCGCGCGTTCTGCCGCCTGAGCCGCAGTCTGTGCCACCTCGTCGACCGTGGCGACTGTTTCAGTGACTGCGGCCATTGACTCGTTTATCCCCGCAGCTTGTTCCGTCGTGGCCGCGAGTATCTGTGCCGCTGTCGCGGCGATTACGTTGGCGCTTTCCTGAAGTGGCCGGTTGATCGACCGGCTGATGACCACCGCGGAGAGAATCGCAATGAGCAGCGCGAGTATCACGCCGATGATCAGAACCATCCGGGCAGCGCGTGCATTGCTGCTGCTTTCCGCGGCCTTGTCATCGGCCGCCTTCGCGACAGATAACCCAAGCGTGCTCATTGCCTCCGAGAGCCGGGCCCTGATGGGCTCGACACGCGAGTCGCGGATCGACAGCGCGAGCGTCTGGTCGCCTCGCTCGCGTGCCGCCTTCGCGTCGGTCACCGCTCGTGCCCATTCCTCCAACGTGGTGAGTACCAGTGCCCACGCCCCTCGCCTCTCACCCTCCTCTCCGTCAGCGGCGTCCGCCGCGTGCGCCTCGGTGATGAGGTTGCGAGCGATCGCAATCGCCGAGTCGGCGCTGGCACCGGAACGCTCGTCGCCGGTGATTATCTGGCGCAGAAGCGCTACATCGGCACCGCGAACCTCTGTCTCGGCCCGATGCACGGGCACGAGGATTGAACGCCGGCTTTGGAGCGCTTCCTCGTAGGAACTGACTGCGCGAGTGAGTGCCCATCCACCAATGGCCCCCACGACGATCAGCAGTATGACACCGATCGCATACCCGTACGTCACGCGCCGTCCAACGCTCCATCCCACCGCCTGGTCACTCATTGCTTATCCCTTTGTAGAATTGTCGACCGCGCGGCGGTCGTTGCCGTGGCCCCTTTCATCGAGCGATTGCGTGAGCGCAACAACGTCGAAGATGATCCTTGCATCAGTCGTCACACTGGCGAGCATGGTCCCATGCCCCCCTCGTGACGTTTCCGGCGAATGGATTTCGTCCGGATGTATTGCAGCCTCACCCTCGACATCATCTGCCCAGAGACCAGCAACTACTCGCTGACCGACCGCGAGCACGATCATGATGCCAGCGTTTTGCGCCGGCCGGCACGTGCCGAGCACAACCACCGGAAGGATGCTTCCGCGCCATGACGTGAGACCCCACAGCGGCAGATCGGCCTTTGGAAGCGGAGTGACTGCAGCTCGCTTGAACATCTCTGCAATCGAGTTCAGCGCGATGGCGAAACGCTCAGCTCCGCAGACCACTATCAGATAACGGTTTATCTGGTCGCTGTCGCCCAGTAACGAATCCTTGGAACGGGCTGCCGCAAGCTTCTTCGCGCGGAGCTCGAGTATTTCCTGGTTCGACCGGGCCGTCATCGCTCTACGCTAACCGGAATTGATCCCGCTGAGTCGAGCAATGACAAATGCGCGCGAACGAGGTCGAGCAGCCTCTCGGCGGACATCCCTGCCGATCCTCGTATCTCCGCATCGTCACCGGCCTGATCAAGCAGAGCTCCTGCATTCGCGAAACTCAAGCGTGCTCCCGCCGGGTTGCCAAGCCGTACCTGCGCATCGCCGAGTGCGACGTGCGCAACAACGAGAGCGCGATCGAGATAGATCGCACGTCGCGCCGCACGCTCCGAGTCCTTCCATCGTCCTGCTTCGCCGCCGAGTATTGCATCGATGAGATGAAGCTCGGCCTGATCAGGAAACAATTCCAGTGCTGATGCGCAAACTTGACCAGCCTCCTCAAGGCGCCCTTCGTTGGCGAGCAACCTCGCCAGTGCAACAGCTTCCGCTGGACCGCTGGTCGCTGCTACGTCGTCCGACGCTATTCGATGTTCCGGCGGCGTCATTTGAAAATCAGTGCCCGCTGCGATGTCGTGTTGCGTGTAAGCGACCACCGACTGGGGCTTCCGCTCCTCAGGAATGAGCAGCGTGAGGGGCGCCTGTCGAAGAGCGAAGGTAGTCACAGAGCCGGCGCTTTTTCTGTAGCCCGTTGCGCCGGGGAGCAGAACAACCTCGCAGGGCACTATCTCTGCAAGGTGTGGATCCGACGCGCCGACAAAAAGCCAGCCGCCCGGTGCAAGCGAATCGAGCAGTCTCTCGGCGATAAAGGCGATTGCGCTCAACTCAAAGTAGATGAGAACGTTGCGACAAAAAATTACATCCTGTCCCATCGATTCCGGCTTCGGCTCGGGGTCCAGCAGGTTGATCACGCTGAATTCGACATTCTGCTTGAGCACCGGATCAACCTGGTATCTCGCACCCTTCTGCGTAAACCATCGAGCGATCGTTTCCTGTGGGAGTGTGCGAAGAGACCACTTAGAGTAATCCCCGATGCGGGCATCCTTCAAGCGGCCCTCGGATATGTCCGTGCCGAGAATGCGCGCGGCCTTCTGCCACTTGTTTTCACGCAGCATGATCGCGGCAGAGTAGGCTTCCTGACCTGCTGCACACCCGGCGCTCCAGATCTTTATCTGCCGATCAAGCGGCCACTCCGCCGACCATTGGGGCAGCAGCTCGTCGGCGATGAAACGGAACTGAGCGGGCTCGCGAAAGAAGTACGATTCGCCGATCGTGAGATCGTCGAGCAGCGCTTCCATCACTGCGCCCCCGCGCGAGACCCCAATTTCGAGACCGACAGGCTCGGTGATGCCGAGCTTCTTCATCACGCGCTGCATTCCGGCTTCTGCTGACGCGCGGCGATTCGGTGGAAATGATATTCCTGCTAATTCGTGCACGATGTTGGCAACGCGCATGAACTCGGAGCGTGACCACGCCCGCTCTTTCGATTCCGGCGGGTCCGAGACTGTCATTTGCCGCCGGCGGCGGCGGCGGTCAGCGCTTCCTCCGTCGCCTCCTCCTCAGCCTGCGTAAGGAAAGCGGCGACATCGTAGATCACCAGCGGTCCATCCGGCATAGCTGCGATGCCGTGCAGCTTCTCCAGAGTCGGCGAGGCAGCCTTGGCGGCAGTGAGGGAATCCTCGTCGATCTTCGTGAGGTCGTCGGCAGCTTCGACGCGTATCGCAATCGTCCGCTCGCCTGCCTTTACCAGTACGAAGTTGTCGTCGGGGGTGACCGACGTCTCCTCGTGTCCGAATCGCACGGCGGGATCGATTACCACGACGAGGTCCCCGCGGACGTTGATGACGCCGGAAATGACAGTTGGAGCCCCTGGCAGGGGGCTAACGGCAACTGCGCGAATTACCTCGATTACCTCAGAGGTTGGAATGCCGAAGCTTTCTCCCCTGACGCGGACCATAAGTGCATGCATGCCTCGAATTGAAGGCAGTATTCGTGCTCAACTTCTGGCAAATTCGAGTGGGAATTGGGCTGCGAGCGGCCCCTGCCCCGCGGGCACTCCCGCGCCATCAGGCTCCAGCCAACTTCAAAAAAGGATCGCGCTGTCAGACGTTCGTCGCTAACTGGTAGCAGTAGCTATTCGCGATTCGCTCTTAGCATTGAAAAAATGCCACGGCAAAAAACAAAAACGGCGCCCGCAGTGGGGAGCCGTTTCTGAAAATGTGTCGCTACTCTGTGCTTCTGTGTGTCCCTATCTGCGCCCTCAGCAGTTCGGCCGAAGGCGCTCTGCGCTCTCTATTTCAGGATTTTTGTTACAACGCCGGCGCCAACGGTGCGGCCACCCTCACGAATCGCGAAGCGAAGGCCCTCGTCCATCGCGATCGGCGTGATCAGCTCGATCGTCATCTGGACGTTATCGCCAGGCATCACCATCTCCATTCCCTCTGGAAGTTCAACTGAACCCGTTACGTCCGTAGTCCGGAAGTAGAACTGCGGGCGATATCCCTTGAAGAACGGCGTATGCCTTCCACCCTCTTCCTTCGTCAACACGTACACCTCGGCATGGAAGTTCGTGTGCGGCGTGATGCTTCCCGTCTTGGCCAGCACCATTCCACGCTCCACA
>JBBREF010000018.1:0-37057 GCA_038203205.1 Gemmatimonadales bacterium
CGATGTTGCTCGAGTACCTGATGACATCAGCAAGGGAGAGCTCCTTTGCCCGATGCAAGTCGGTTATCGTGCGCGTACCGATTTTCATCTGGCCACCAAACGTGTTGACGACCTCGCCGGTGCGCGCGCGATCCATTTCCAGCAGTGCCGCAGCGATAAAGGGCTTGAGCGTCGACCCCGGCTCGAAGGGCTCGGTCACCGCGGTGTTCGACATCGAGACTTTGCCGGTTCGCCGGCTCGCCATGGCGAGTATTTCGCCGGTCACCGGATTCAGAACTACGATATCGCCACCGCTCGCATCGAGACTGTCAGTTGCCTGGGCCAGTGCCCGCTCGCAGATCTCCTGGAGATCGCGATTGATTGTCAGAGTGATGTTGTTCCCGGCATTGGGAGCAGTCACCCAGCTTTCGGGCGAATCGATGCGCCTGCCGCGGACATCCCTCGCGAACGAAGTGCGCGTCGAATCGCCAGAGAGAATGCTGTCGAGTGCGAGCTCGATTCCCGCGATCGCCTTGCCTGACGCATCGATGCTCCCGACGACGCGACGAATTCCAGCAGCACTTGCGTACTCACGATTGACGACAGTTTGCGGGTGCACGCCACGCATCGCGGAGAGCGCGGCGACTTCACTCGCCACGTGAAGCCCGGGGAGTATCACCCACTTCCTGGAGCGGTTCGTCGCGTCTCGAATGACTGTCGCCTCGAACCCCGCCTTGCGCATGAGATCCGCCACCGCAGTGGGACTCTGCACTTCGGTTGGCGCGACATTCAGCCTGACGAGTTCCCTGCTCTCCGCCAGCACATTGCCGGACGCATCGAGAATTTTTCCGCGCGGCGCCACAGTCGGGCCAGTGCGGAACTGCTGCCTCCTCGCGCGCTCAGCCCACCGGTCACCCTCGACCAGCTGGACGCGGGCTGCTTGCGCGATCAGCAAAACCGCGAAGACAACGAGCGTCGCGTGAACGATCGTGATGCGACTAGGGCGAGTCACTGCTCCTCGGCGGCCTCTCGAGGACTACTATCTGTGACTCCGACGGCATGTGCATCCCGAGTCTCTCTGCCAGGGGGAGCAGGCGAGCCCGCGATGACGCGTTGCGAATCTCCTGCGCGAGCCGAACGCGTTCACTTTCGAGGTCGGCCTTGCGGCGCTGAAGCGCAGTCAGCTCCAGGCCTTCACGGTGCCCATAACTTCTGCGCGCGACCACAGCGGCCGAGACAGCGACAAAACCAATCAGCACGCCGGTCACGATCCACCGGCCGCGCTTCAGACCTCGCTTCGCCATGCACGAAGGCGCGCGCTGCGCGCCCGCGGATTCCGCGAAGTCTCTTCGCTCCCCGCCGTCACAGACTTTCGGTTTATCAGCTTGCCGAGCGCGCGCCCGCGGCACGTGCATTCGAGCTGACGTGGTGGACAGATACAGTCACGCGACCACTCGCGCATCTGGTGCTTCGTGACCCGATCCTCGCCCGAATGATATGAGATCACTGCAAGCACTCCACCAGGGGTAAGCCTGTCTCGCAGCAGCGGAAGTGCGCGCGCGAGCGACCCGAGTTCGTCGTTTACGGCAATTCGCAAAGCCTGGAAGAGGCGCGCAAAATCGCCCGGACCTGAGCGTGGTCCAAGCACGGCGCGGATCGCGCCGACAAAGTCGTCACTGGTGACGAGCGCGCGATTTCCGCGGCGTCGCACTACTTCCCTCGCCAGCCGACGTGCTTTTGGCTCGTCACCATAATCGCGAAAGATCCGGGAAAGCTCCTCCTCGGATTCCCCTGCGAGCAGATCGGCTGCCGATGCATCGGCAAGAGCGTTCATCCGCATATCGAGAGGCGCGCCCTCGCGAAACGAAAACCCGCGCTCGGCATCGTCGATCTGGTGTGACGACACACCGAGATCGGCGAGAATGCCGTCGAATTTCCAGGATTTATCGGGGAGCAACGTGTCTATCTCGGCGAAGTTGCCCAATATAACGCGAAAGCGGCCTGCCGCTTCATGCTCGGCAAGCCGGGTTTTCGCTTCTCTCACAGCGTCAGGGTCACGATCGATCGCAGTTACGTGTGCTCCCAAAGAAAGGAGGGCGGCAGTGTGTCCGCCGCCCCCCAGAGTGCAATCGAGTACTGACTTCGAGCTGTTAAAAAGTTCTGAGATCTCGTCCGCGAGCACCGGCGCGTGATAGGCGCTGTCCCACGCGCCCGGTGCCCTACCCGGACTCACCTGCAGAAGCGCCGGATCTGGTCGTCTACTGCCGGGATGAACTGCGGAATCGCCGTGAGCAGCTGCTGAGCCGGCTCCGCGTACGACTGAAGACCTGCCGGCACGTTTTCCTGCGCCGTCGTGAATGACTGCTTTGCAAGACGGGCGAGCTCGCAGCTCTTCGTATCCTGCGCTTCAGTCACAGCACTCTGGCCGATCAGGAACGCTGATGCACCAGCAAGGAACTTCGCATCAGCTGACGGATCGAGCTGATCGGAGAGGAGCAGGAACGAAACTGCTCGCTGAAGCTCCGGGCGATTCTTAGAGACGTTGCCAGCCTTGTACGCATCATTTCCGAACTTGAGCGCGACCTGCGCGAGCGTGGTCTTGTCACCACCACTCGTCGACGCAGAGCGAATAACTGCGAGAACGCTGTCAGGCTGGTTCATCGCTCCAAGAATGAGCGCCTTCTGTGCATAACCACCATCGACTGCGGGGTTCACGGCGAGTGCGCGGTTGACAGCCTGAAGCGCCTGCGCATTCTGCCCCGCCTTACTCAAAGCGTTCGCCTGCACCAGAAGCAGCGAGGAGTTGCTCGGGAACTTTGCGATACCCTGCGCAGCAACCTGAGCTGCACGAGCCGGGTCCGAAGCTGAAGCCGCCGCAGCGGTACGAATGAAGTAGGCGCTATCGGCCAGGGCGGTATCTGCCCTGATCATCTCTCCCCCAGTCTGCACAGCCTTCTCGAGCTGGTTGGCGGCGAGGTAAACGCGCCAGGCCATGTTCAGGGTCTTTGGATCGCCCGGATTGGAGCGCAGCGCCTCTTCAATGTATGGAACGGCCATTCCAGCCTGGCCGCTCTGTACCAGCGAAGCAATCACCTGCTCGCGCAAGCGGTCGTTGCTCGGGTCAGCCGCCATGAGGCGGGTAAGTGCCTCGAGCGCCTTGGGAGTATTGTTGCGTGTCTGATAGATCTCGGCCTGGAATCGAAGCGCCGGAATGTTGCGGGGGTCGACCGCAGTGATACGCTCCGCAACGGCGAGCACCGAGTCAGCCTGATTGAGCCCCTGATACGCGTTCGCCAGGCAAACCATGGCAATCGTGCCGGTCGGGTATTTCGTGAGGGCCGAGCGCGCCATGAGGATGGCTTCGGCGTGCTTGTTCTCACGGAAGAGCGTGTAGCAGTTCTTCTCGTTCTGGAGCTGCTCACGGGCCTGCTGATACGACTTGGAAATCGCAACTGCAGCCTGACTGACGTTTCCACCCTCAGCCGGAGGCAGCGGCTGCTGCAGGGTCTGGTCGCGGGAGAGAATCATTCGTGGCTCGATCCGCACGCCAGTTGGCGTCTTGGTGACCGTGCCCTCGATGTACTCGTCCGCGCGCAGGAGGACGGCGAGTGCACGCGCGTCATTGGGCGCAAGCGACTCTGTGGTCGAATATCCCGATGCCGTCAACGTATTGTTGATGTCAGCCTTTGGAATGACCACCAGCTTTCTTGCGTCGGCGTCGCGCGTAATACGCGCGCGAACTGCCTCGGCGGCCTGGAGGCCGAGATCCTTGTCGGTGCTCGCGAACGTCGCGACCATGACGCGGGGCGTTTGCTCGGGTGGACGGCGCTGAGCCGACGCCACGAGCGGCGATATCAAGAGGGCGGCGAGCACAGCTGTTGTGCGCTTGCCGTAAATGCGATGGGAACGCAAAGTCAGACTCCTTGCAATCAATGTCCTAACCTCCACACGTTGAACATTTGATACACCGGCGCTTACAAGCGGGTCCAGAAACAATGAGCGAGGAGGGACTCGAACCCCCGACATCCTGCGTGTAAGGCAGGCGCTCTAACCAACTGAGCTACTCGCCCGGTCGAGACCGGTTCCGGCGCTTACTTCAGAATGGCGATTGGCACGAGAACGCAGTACCCCAGCACCAGCAGTACAGGCGCAAACGCGGTGCCGCCGCGCGCAAGATCGGCGAATCCTAGCACAATCGCCGCAAGAGCGGCGACCCAGAGCGCTATCGACCGCGTCCGCGGATTCATCCGCGAAAGCGCCGACAATTGATTTCCCGCTCTGGTTTCAGGCATAGCGCGGTAGTGTAGAGAAGCATCAAAACCGTGTCAAGCGCATGAACGCGAAGTCGCTCATGTCTCACGGTATCTTAATGTAGAGCTAATCGGGACTGGCAGGAAATCCCGATGCGGGAGAATTTTGACGTCCTAGGAGTGACTGAGGGGCTCCTGGCCCTCGCTGCTGAGGCGCAGTGCCTCCCCGCAACGCTTGCCCCACTCGCTGAAGCGATTCGCCTTATTCCCCGCTTTCCAGACTCGCTCAGCGTCGGCGATCTCGCCCGATAACCAGAGGGCACGCCCAAGTTCGTAGTAGGCCTCGATGAAATTCGGGGCGAGCGACAACGTGCGCTCGAAGTACCGCTCGGCTTCAGCCACATCTCGCTGCTGGCTGTACAGAAGGCCAAGATAGAAACAACCGTAAAGCGCAGCTTTCGGATCCCGCATCTGGGCGGCCGCGACATTCATGTGCTCATGCGCCTCTCTCAGCAGCCCCTTCCGCATGCATACGTAGCCGAGGCTTGCCCGGGCGAGCGCGTTGGTCGCGTCTTCCCCGAGCACCTCATCGAGAATCTCGAGGGCTTCGTCGTAGCGGCCCTGCCGCATGATCGCCCATCCAAGCAGAGAACGCGTGCGGTGCTCACTCGGCGCGAGTTTCAGGGCTGTCATGAGGGCGGCCTCCGCTCCGGCGTAGTCGCCGTGAGCGATGAGGTGCCAACCCTTTTCAATGAATGTCGATGCGCCCAGGTGGTCTTCACGGACAGGGCGAACCAGCGATAACGCGCGGGCAGGCGTCATGCCACAGCCCTCCTCGACATGAGCAGGTCGGTGATTGCTATTCCAACAATTCGTGGCGCGACCACGCGGTCCGCGCCTGCAGCAGCGAGGGCCGCCCGAGGCATTCCATAAATGATGGAGCTCGCCCTGTCCTGAACTATTGCTCCACCACCTGCTTTTCTGACGTCGCACAGCCCTTCGGCGCCATCGCGCCCCATCCCCGTAAGCACAACGCCAATCACGTTCTCGCCGAAGTTCCGTGCGGCACTCGCGAAGAGTGGATCAGCCGACGGCCGGACACCGCATACCGACGGGCCGTCGTCGAGGCGAATTACCGGAAGCCCATGCTGCATCGCGACGGCCATGTGACGTCCCCCCGGCGCGAGATAAACATGGCCACCCATGATTGTTTCTCCAGCCAGGCCCAGGGAAACGGGGAGCACGTTCACCTGCGAAAGACGCCGTGCAAACGAGTGGAGAAACTCGGCGGGCATGTGTTGCACGATCAGGACTGCGGCCGCCAAGGATGGTGGCATGTTCGCGATCATTTCCGAGAGCGCCTTCGGACCGCCGGTCGACGCGGCCGCGACAACGAGCGCGCGGGCGGGTTCAGGCCGCGTTTGCTCCTGTCTCGAATGCACTGCCGTGGTTTCACCTTCGATTCGTGCCGGCCTCAGTGCAGGGATCGCGTGCGGCACGCGAACCATGGCCGCCGCAGTCATAGCTCTCAGCAGCTCCGTCCTCACCGTCCCCAGGTCGATGCTTACAGGACCCGATGGTTTGCGGACGAAGTCGACGGCGCCCAGCTCGAGGGCCTTGATCGTCGCCGAATTATCGGTATCAGATCCTATCGCGCTCAGCATCACAACAGGCCGCGGCATTTCGCGCATGATCTGCGCCAGGGTCTCGAGCCCATCCACGCCAGGCATCTCGATATCGAGAGTCACAATATCCGGCCGAAGCTGCCTGACCTTGCCGAGAGCGTCCGCGCCGTCGCGAGCCGTGCCCACCACGAGGAATTCGGGGCGCGACTCCACTATTTCGGTGATGAGCCGGCGCATGAATGCGCTGTCATCGACTACCAGGACTCTCTTTGGCTGACGCACTGAGGTTCAGGAAATTCGTATCGCTTACAAGCGGCGAAATACGCGCTCGCGGGAGCTCACCGGCGCGAACAGCTCGCGCGATTTTCCAAGCAGTGTCTCCACTTTACCAAGGACGAGGAACCCTCCCGGCAGCAACAGTTGGTAGAAGTGCTCGAAGAGGCGCTCCTGAGTCTCGCGGGTGAAGTAGATGATCACGTTACGGCAGATGATCATCTGCAGCCTTCCACCGGGGCCTGCGCCACCCAGCAGATCGCGTTGCTCGAACGCCACGAGATTCCGGATCTCGGGCACTACCGTGAACAGCCCGTTTTCGATCGGGAAGTAGCGCTGCCTGACAGCGGGCGATGCATCGACAAAGGCGGCTTCGTTGTAACGGCCACGACTTGCTGACGCGAGTGCCTCGCGATCGATGTCGCTCGCGATGATTCTGAGACGACCGAGCGACGCTTCATCGCCGACCGACATCGCATGCTCCCGGAAGAGAACCGCCAGCGAATACGGCTCCTCTCCGGTTGCGCAGCCCGCGCTCCATACACGAATCAGCGGCGATCGTGACTCGAACAGCTCGGGAATGACTTTCGTTGCAACGCACGCGAACGTCTCGGGATTTCTGAAGAACTTGGAGACGTTGATCGTGAGCGTTTGTATCAGACGATCGTATTCCCCGGCGTCTGTATCGAGGATGCCCGCGTAATCAGCGAAGGTCGCTGCCGATCTGGCGCGCATCCGGACTGAGATACGCCTGCGCAGACACGTGTCCTTGTAGCTGCTGCAACGGAACCCGCGTTCACGCTCGATCTTCTTGAGAAGGGCGGCGAAGCCCGGCTCGTCAGCGTCCGGCTGCTGCACTGGCTGCTGCCGCGCGCTGATATGCCGCCTGTGCTTCTTCAGCGCGACCCTGGCGCCCCAGCGAATCTCCGAGATTCCGGAACAGCTGCGGCATTGCGCAGTCGGTCTGAACTGCGCGGTCTAGCGCCGCGCGGGCATCCGCGAAATTTCCGCATCCTTCCTGGGCCACGGAAAGGTTGTTGAGAAGTACGGCTGAAGCGGGATACCGCGCGACGCCCTCGGCAAGAATGTCGACGGCACGGAACGAATCTCCCTGCATTGCTGCCTCGAGACCGGAATAGTGAAACCACGCTGCTGGCGGCGTGGTGCCGCCCCATGCGCCGCGGGCAGCGGAGAGTGCAAGGGCAGCCGCATCTGGATCGTTGCGGTGTAACGCGACCGCCGCGAGGCCGAGGTGCGCCAGAGGCTCGGGGCGTGACGCGCGCGCCACCACCTGCTCGAGCGCCATCCTCGCTTTCTCGACCTGACCAAGTCTCTCATACGCATAAGCCAGGTTGACGAACACTGCGGCGGATCGCGGCGAAGAAACTGCGGTGCGCTGGAACGACATCGCGGCGTCATTCCACCTTCCCTCTCTCAGAGCTATCAATCCGAGGTAGAATGCGGCGGATGCATCACTCGCTCGCAGCTCGGCAATCCGGCGGAACTCACGCGCTGCATCGCTGTACATGCGCGCCCGATAGAACGCGATGCCGAGATTGCGATGCTCGGCGATGACGTTCTCCGGCACAACGGCCTGCTCGCCATCACCCTGCCCGACCCGGACGAGAAATGCGCCTGATAACAGGCCGAACAACGCCTTGCCGACGTCGAACTCGCTCATCATCGACACGCGCATGAGTTCGTTCACATCGCGGGAGCCGTCGATCAGTGGAAGCAGCCGCTGTTGTTCACTAGAGAGAACGATGCTGTTGCGCAGAAGTTGTTGTCGATCGAGCGCGAATACCACGTCGAAACTCGGGAGCTTCTTCTCGATCAGTGACCACTCGTCGACGCGCCGGGCACCCTCGAGCAGCAGCGCCTGTGGATCGAGAGACTGAAGTGTCGCGCCTTCTGCCGGACGAATTCCCGGCTCGAAGCTGAACGTTCCGTCGTTCCACTTGAACATTGCAAACACCGATTCTTCAGTGCCAAGCGGGCGATCGATAACCGAAGCGTGACAGATCCTGCCGTTCTCGAAGCAGATGGTACCGCCCGCGTTTCCCACCGCGATGGTCAACGCACCCGTCTTGCTCCCCATGGCGAGAAGCTGCAGCACGTCCGGAAGACTTGCCTCGCTGAGATTCCCGCGGATCGCCATTAGCGCAGTTCCTCGACGATCCTGTCGGCCACGTCGGGCCACGACAATATCAGCTTGTCCGGATCGACCGCTGGCGTGCGGGAGCCAAGGGCACCGGCAACGCCAAGGCGGCCGACGCTGTTTTCGAGCGTAGGCGCTATCTCGGCCAGGAACGACTCGAACTCACCGTCGTTCCATTCTCCCTTCGCAGGTCTGCCTGGTCTTTCCTTGAACATCTGTGCCTCAAAGATACGACTCGTGCCGGGTTTTGCGCTTTCAATTTCACCGGCGAATTCATTGCCGGCGATTCACGTCAGTTGAGCGGCCCAAAGAGCGCGTCGAGACTGCTGTTGAGATCTGTCTCCAGGTCCCGCGGCAACTTGTCGAGCGCCGCTGGCTTGTCCATGCCGTTCACAGCGTCGCGGAATTCGGCGAAATAGAGACGAACGAGTCCAAGCGTACTGTCCCGGTCGAACGCGGCCAGAAGCAGGCACTCCTTGCCCGCTGCCGAACACGCTGCCATGAAAACTCCCTGTCGTCTTCCGCCCTGGTGGAGGCCGAGGAAGGGTCTTCCGCCCATTTGCCTTCCAAGCTCGCGGCCGGATGCATTGATCGCGGCAGCGAGAGCGCACGCCGTCATTACTTCCGATGCGCTGGAGAACCCGAACTGTCCAAGCACTTTTCCATCGGGGTGCAGGACAACGGCACGCTGCACGCGCGAGTCCTGGACGAACCTCCGCAGTGGCGCATCCAGCCACGGCGCACTTACAGCTCCTGCTATCATAACATCTCCTTTGCGCCAAGCATCGCGAGCCGCAGCTTTCCAAGGTTGACCCCAGTCGTCGTCATCGCGACGACAACGACATCGTCGAGCGAAGTTGCACACATATGCCCTCGCTCAGCTTCCAGTCTCACAAATGCCGCGTCACCCAGCAGCGCGTCTGCGGCGGCCATTCGCGTGCGCCTGAACAACGAAGCAGCGAGTGCTGCCGCGGTGTCGGAATCGCGTCCCGGCCCGGCATCTCCCGCGATCACCATTCCATCGTCGATGCCAACGAGCATCACGCCCACAACTCCTGGATGCCGTTGTATTCGCTCGACCACGCTGTCGAATTGCGTGATCATGCGACCTCCCTCCGCCACGCGAGCGCACGCGATGACGCCATGTCGAGTAGCCGGCGAACAAAACCGTGTGGGATTTCCGGTGACGCGGCAACGAGCACCACGTCGCCGTCGTCGGCCGGTGCGAGGGCAAGGTTTGCGCACGTGCACTCGCAGACTATCGCGCGCCATTCCCCAAGTCCGAGATGCCTCATGGCCCGGGTCGCTTCCGATCCAACCCCGCCAAGCGCAGCCCCAATCTCACTTCCGACATCGTCGCCGCGACTATCCAGATACACGCCGGCTCGAACGGCTCCCCGGTGATCGAGAAGGAGGACTGTCTGGTCCCCATCCCCGATGACGTCTGCAAACGCGAGCTCCGAATCTTTCATCATGCGGCTGCCTCCACCTGCGGTTCGACAATTTCGATGAGCTCGGTGCTCAACATTCCGTACACAGTCTTGGCGACCTCGAACTCGGCCGCGCCAAGCTCTTTGGCGATGCCCCGGAGCGAATGCGCACCATCGATCATCGCCAGCACCTCCCACTCGACAGGTCGGAGGTCGATATAGGCATCAGTTTCGCGGGGCTGAGCCAGTCGCGGCACAACCTCGGCATTGGGGATGCGGTCACTCATTCTCGACCACTCGTCGATGCGACGCGCGCCCTCCATGAGCAGCGACTCAGTTGAAACGCTCACAGCCGCATCGATCACCACCGTCTCGTCACGGTCGTCAACGAAACTGAATGTCCCTTCTTTCCACGAGAAGATGTCGAACACCACGGTCTCGATCTGCTGGCGCATGAACCGGTCGACATCCCTTCGAGTCACGGCGCCCTGAGCGATGAGTATTTCCCCGAGGAAACGGCTGTCGCCGACTTCCTGCGCCCGCGATGCGCGATCGAGCTCGCGATCTGTAATTTTCCCCGCCGCCCTGAGAAGCGCGCCAAGAGTATGAGGGTTGTCGATCATCGTCGCGTGAACGACCGCGCCCTTGTCGAAGTACACCCTCCCCTCGTTACCGCGAGCATCTGACCTCACCGTGAGGCGCCCACTTTTCCTCGCGAGGTCGAGCAACTGAAACACATCGTGTATACCGATGTCCTGGAGCGGGCCTTCGATCGCCATCAGCGGGTCTCCATGGAAGCCAGTTTGCTGTATTTACGGGCAACCAGGTGGTTCGGATCGAACTTGAGAATTCTCGCGAACGCCCTGCCGGCATCCCGCGAGCGCTTCAGGTCGAGCAGCGACTCGCCGAGCAGCACAAGCGCGGCGAAGTGATAGACGTTCTGCCGGAGAAGGCTCACGACGCGCCGCAGCGCGTCAGCGGGACGGCCCATTGCGCGATAGACTCCAGCGAGCTCGAGTGCCGCGGTGTCATCCGCCGGGAGAGCTCCCAGTACAGCGACAAATTCCTTTTCCGCGACTTCGTAGTCGCCTCGCGCAGCGAAACATTTGCCGAGCAGGACCATTCCCTCTCTTTCGTCTGCACCGCGTGCCATTGCGCGTCGAATCTCTCCGAGCGCCCTGTCGTAAAGACCCTTGGAGATGTAGTCGGCAGCGAGCGTATAGTCCGGTATCGCTGCGGCAGCGATACTGACATCGGGAATCGGGGACGAAGACTCGGAGGCATCCATCTCGAGGACCATCGTTTGCGGGGTCTCACGCGGATCGATGCGCGCTGCGTGCGCTGCACATTCGGCTGCAGATTCTGCATCGCCGAGTCCGGAGAACGCGAAGCCGAGATTTCGATGTGCCCACGCGAGCGTGGGATCTGATTGGATCGCTCGAAGACAGCAGTCTCGCGCTTGTGCAAACTCACCGAACTCGAGAAGCGCTCGCGCTACTCCGTTCCAGGCGACCGCGTTCTCGGGCTCATCGCGGATCACGCTGCGATACGCGTCGAGGGCAAGCTGGAAATGACCCTGCCGGAAAAGCGCGAGCGCGAGATTGAGCCGGGCGCTCAAGGCAGGCGTGCTGCCACGCGCCGAACGGCGAAATGAATTCGTGGCCTCGCGAACTTCACCAGCATCCCACAGAAGTGCGCCGAGATTGTTGTGAGCCGGGGGATACGACTTGCCCGCTGCGAGGCAGCGGAGAAAACTCACCTCTGCTTCCTCCGCGCGTCCAAGGAGGTAAAGCGCAATTCCCCGCTGGTTCCAGACGCGCTGGCTGTCCTCCGATATCGCAATGCAGCGCTCATACGCGTCGAGTGCCTTTTCCGGCTGAGACAACATCAGGTGAACACTGCCGAGCGCCTCGTACGCAGCGTGTGGATCCTCGCCACTGTCGAGTGCGGCGCGGCACTCGCGCAACGCTTCTTCGTGGTAGCCCTTGAGTCGCAGGGCGAGTGCGAGCGTGAGGTGGGGACTTCCCGTGCGCTCAGCCTCGGGTGAATCCGATACAGCTGCTGCAGCTTCAGCCGACGTCCGTGTTTCGAGTGAGAGATTTGCCTGCGCGCGAGTCAGCGAAGGGTTCAGGGCGACCGCGCGTCGGTTTGCCTCGCGCGCTTCATTCACGCGACCGAGATCACCGAGTATGAAACCGGCGAGGTAATGAGCGTCCGGATTCGCCGGGTTGAGGTCGATCGAACGGCGCAGGAAACGCAGCGCCTCTTCACCCAGGCCGCGGTTGTATGAGATCTCGGCAAGAAAAAAATGCAGTACAGAGCTGTCAGGATCGCGAGCAATGGCCTGCCTGAAACGGCGCTCTGCTAGGTCAAGGTTGCCGGCGGTTTTTTCAGCAATTCCGCTCTCGACGAGCAGGCCAAGGTCATCGGGAGATTCAGCGAGGCGTGCCGTGAGTTCGGCCACGCGGCGCTCGAGGAGCCCTGCTTCACCGTACGCTATCTCCAGGTTACGGCGCGCAACGCGCATGCGCTCGTCGAGCGCGAGCGCGCGCGAGAACGCTGCGATGGCGTCATCGAACAATCCGCGGCGATAATAGAGCACGCCGAGGTTGTTCTGTGATCCGGGGTCGGAGGGATCCACGCGGCGAGCAAGGGAGCGAAGAATCTCCGCTTCCCTCGGGCTCGGGATGGCTGCGGCTACGGAAGTCATTACTTCACGTTGACGGCATGAAAGATCGCGTCGAACGACGTCGCGTCCGGTAGCAGCAGGAAAAACCCGCGAAAGTGCTCTCCGATTTCCTCGAATGAGAACTCCGTCTCGACGCAGCATGCAGCCGCCGCTTCCGACGCCTGTTCCTTATGCGCCGCCATAACGGCCTCGGTAGTTCCGACCATGAGTCTCGGCGGCGAAGGCATGATGGACATCCGGAGAAATTCGCTCAGCGCCGTCATATAGGCGCCTCCGAGTATGTTGCCTGCTTCCTTCAGTGCAGATTCCTCCAGCAGGTCGAGCGTTCCGCCCGGCCGCCGCTCGCGGCGGAGCATGAGATCAGCGAGCCGGCGACCCGTGGCCAAAGGCAAGGCAAGGAGCGTATGGCCCTGCAGTGAGCCGGACATGTCCATGACGACACTGACGATCTGCGAATCACCGTCGGCGATGCCGGGAATCAGCTCGTCGAGCGGCGCGACGTTGACCGTCGGAACATCGATCATGATTCGCGCGCCTGTCATGAGCGAAAGCGCGGTGGCCGCATGCCCTGCCCCGATGTTGGCGACTTCCTTCAGGGCATCCATTCGCTCTGCGCTGAGCGAGGGCGTCACGTTGGGCGAAACAATTGCCTGCGAGGTGTCCGTGCTCTGCATTGTCACGTTGGCTGAAGAATTCCCTGCGCGTCAAGAATCAGCGCAGGGGAACCGTTGGTTAGTATCGTTGCGCCGTTGAAGAGGTGTGGCATTCCCCGCGCGGCGTCGAAATTCTTGACCACTACTTCCTGCTGTCCGATGAATTCGTCGACGAGCAGACTCATTCGCCCGTCGGGTAGCTCGAGGACCACCGCATGCCCCCTGGATCCGGAACGGGGTGGATGACCGACACGGTCGCGCAGTCGCACAGCCGGAATTGTCACACCCCGCACGAGCAGAACTTCCCTGTCGTCCTCGAACCTGATCATGTCAGGCTCGAGCACGAGAGTCTCGACAACATGGGTGATCGGGAGCGCGTAAATTTCGTCCTCGCTTTTCGCAAGTAGGGCGTGAATGATCGCGAGCGTCATGGGAAGCTCGAGTCGGATCTCCGTTCCCGCGCCCGCGTCCGTCGACAGCTCCACCGATCCACCGAGTGACCGCACCTTGGTCGCGACGACGTCGAGACCGACTCCGCGCCCCGAGATATCGGTCACCCTTGACGTCGTCGAGAATCCCGGCCGCGCGATCAGGGTAAGAATCTCCGCGTCGCTCAGGTTGCCACAGTCATCCTCGACGAGACCATTTGCACGTGCGCGCTCGAGAACCCGCGTCACATCTATGCCCCGCCCGTCGTCACTCACCCTGACGACCACAGATGACCGCTCGCGCGATGCAGAAAGCGTCAGCTTTGCCATCAGCGGCTTGCCGGCTGCACGGCGCTCAGACGGTGACTCGACGCCATGATCCAGCGAGTTCCGCAGCAGATGCATGACTGGGTCACCAATCTCGTCGAGTACCGATTTGTCCACCTCGATCTCCGAGCCGAGTATCTCGAAGGACACCTTTTTCCCAAGCGATTGCGCGGTGTCACGAACCATCCTCTCGAAGCGCTCGAACGCCTGGCTGACTGGGACCATTCGGGCAGTCGTGATTTCGGTCTGCAGGCTTCCGATGAGGCGCGATGCCTGAAGAACGGCTTCCGACATCGCGGGATTTCCTGCTTTTCTCGCGACCTCCTGAAGCCGGCCTCGAGCGATTACGAGCTCTCCGATGAGATTCATCAGCGCGTCGAGACGAGCAGCATCTACACGAACGAAACGGTGCTGCTTCTCGACCGCCGTCATCGCCGCGTTGAAGGCCGGACCAGATAGCGCCGGGGTCAATCTGTGAGTGGAACTCTGTGCGTCGCTTTGTGACTTCGGCGGGGGATCGGCTGGCACCGCGCCGCTCATTATCGGCCACTCCATCGTCGGGTTGGTACCCGGCGACTCCGCCGCCAACGCTGCCACACTCTCGAGCATCTCGATCGCGCCCAGGACGTCTACAGGTTCCGGGTGCCCCTGCGACACAGCGACTATCGTTGACTCGAGCGTGTCAACAGCGTCGAACAGCGTCTCGATGATTTTGGGAGTGACTTCGAGCGCGCCGCGCCTCATCTGGTCGAGCAGCGCCTCGAGCGAGTGCGAGAGATCACGAACGTCGGCATAGCCCATCGCCGCCGCCATTCCCTTGACCGTGTGCACTGCGCGAAACAACTCCGCTACCCGTTCACCGCCCTCGCCGCGCTCGAGCGCAAGCAGAGAGGTGTTCATCTCCGCCAGCCTTTCCCTCGATTCGGCGCGGAAGAGATCCGCGTAGCGCTTCGTGTTCACTTAGCCGAGCACTCTCTGAACAGCCTCCAGCACGCGACTTGGCTGGAAAGGCTTCACGACGAAGTCCTTGGCCCCCGCCTGAATTGCTTCGGCGACAAGCGCCTGCTGCCCCATAGCGCTGCACATGAGGACTCGGGCGCGGGGATCGAACCGCGTGATTTCCCTCACTGCTTCGATGCCACCCATTTCCGGCATGATGATGTCCATCGTCACCAGGTCCGGTTTGAGTGATTTGTATTTTTCGACAGCCTGCGCTCCGGAATCGGCCTCTCCTACTACCTCGAGTCCCGCCTGCGTCAGAATGTCCCCGATCATCGTGCGCATGAACACTGCGTCGTCGCACACCAATACTGTGTTGTTCACCCCATGCCTCCTCAGGCGAGAGCCGTTTCCACCATCGCGCGCAAATCGATGAGCGCGCCTCCCAGCATTTCATCTTCAGCGATCAGCTGCATGTCGAACACGTTGTCGACAATCACGCCCGCCACCCGGCCCCCGCGCTCGACGAGCAGGATGCTCGCCTCCGCGCCGATTGCCGGAACTCCATAGAGACAAAGCGAGGCATCCATCACAGTCACCAGGCTGCCACGCAGGTTGATGAGCCCCCTAACGTGAAGGGGCGCACCTGGAAGACGAGTGGTAGCCGTAATCGGAACTATTTCGCGGACGTCAGCGATATCGGCGCAGCGCGTGCGCCCTGCGACAGCAAATACGAGCACGCGCCGCATCGGCCGCGGAGGCGCGGCTGCGGGTGCTTGAGGATCCAGTAGAGTTGTGGAGTCGCTAATCATAGAAGCCGAGCGCGGCGAGAGGATCCTCTGCCTGCGCAACGGCTTCACCTTCTCCGACTGCTCGGAGAGAGGCCTTCAGATCGTCGGGCAAGGGTGATCGGATGTCCATCGGCGCGCCAGTGAGTGGATGAGCGAACTGGAGCCACGCCGCGTGGAGAAAATGCCTTTTTGGTGCGAGCCCAGCGATCCGCCTGTTGCCACCGCCGCCGTAAACGTCGTCACCCATCACTGGGTGCCCGATCGAGGCGAGGTGAACGCGAATCTGATGAGTTCGACCAGTATGCAAATGCGCACGCAAGATGTCTCCCGGTCCAAAGCGGGCTAGCCGGAAGAAATCCGTCTTCGCCTGCCTGCCGTTACTGACGATTGCAATGCGCTTTCGGTCTCGCGGATCTCTCGCGAGGGGTTTGTCTACGGTTAAGTCGTCGGTTTCGAGGTGCCCCCAGATCATCACCGCGTACCGTCGCGTGACGCGCCGGGCTGCGATCGCGGCGCTGAGTATCCGGTGCGCCCTCTCGGATTTTGCAACTATCAGGAGACCGGAAGTCTCCTTGTCGAGACGGTGAACGATTCCCGCTCGATCCGGTGCCGTGCCGGGTGACAACTCACCGCCACGTCCGAGCAGCGCGTTGACGAGGGTTCCCGACCAGTTGCCGGGCGCCGGGTGAACGACCATCCCAGCCGGCTTGTTCACGACCAGCATCGCGTCGTCCTCGAACACTACCTGCACGTCTATCGCCTCGCCGATTATCTCGCGCCCGGCAAGCGGCGGCTCTTCCACGACGACCCGGTCCCCGGGGACCGGCTTGTAACTGGCCCTTTCCTTTTGTCCGTTGACCGTGACGTTGCCGTTTGCAATGAGTGTCGCCGACTGCGTGCGCGACAACGAGACACGCTCGGCTACAAGCAGATCGAGGCGGACGTTGCCGTCCGCCTCGATCAGAAATTCGTGCCGCTCGCCGGCGCTCAGATTTCCTGGCTTCCGGTAGTTGCCGGAGCCGGTCCTGCCGCAACCGCCTTCGCTTCGTCTTCCTCGCCCCACAGCACCCACGCGAGCAGGAACGCGCCAGTGCTTACCGCCATGTCGGCGATGTTGAACGTGGGCCACCGCGAGTCACCGATGCCGACATCGATGAAGTCGACGACGCCTCGAGCGGACCGAAGGCGATCGATGAGATTGCCGACCGCCCCCGAGCACACGAGCGCAATTGCGAGCGTGCGCACCAGGTCACCGTCGCGCGTTGCCCGGTAGAGTCTGCCCAGTATCACGAGCGCGCCTATCGTCAGGACCGTGAATATCCAGCGCGAATAAGACCCGAGGTGCAGCCCGAAAGCTGCGCCCGGATTGTAGACGAGAGTGAATCTCAGCGTGTCTCCGATTACCTCGTGAGGAACGCGCTGAGGCACCAGCGAATAGACGGCAATCGCTTTGGTGATTATGTCGGCGATAACTACCGTCGACAGAACCGACCAGAAAAGCGGCGTATTAGCTCTGCCGCTTCGCATCTTCTTCACGCTGCTTGCAGTCTATGCAGTAACGCGCGTGGGGAAGCGCGTCGAGACGCTCGTAGGCGATGTCCATCCCGCAGTTGTGGCACTTGCCGAACGACTCAGGCGAGCGATACAGCCGACGCAGCGCTTCATCGAGATGCCAGAGGAACCGTCCCTCCTGGCTGGCGAAAAGAAATGCCTTCTCGCGCTCCATTGCATCGGTGCCCTGGTCGGCCATATGAAAGGAGTATGAGCTCAGGTTGCCGTCGTTGCCCTGCGGCGTAGATCCGAAGGCCTCGTCGTAATGTCCGAGCTCCTTGACGACACGCCGGCGCTCCTCGAGAAGTCGCTTCTCGAAGTGGTCGAGGTTTTTCTTGGTCATTGACTTCGGCTTCTTCGCCGCTGTTGTCGGTGCCATCTATACTGCCCTCTCTAATGCGATGCGCGCTTCCCGACCATCAATATCGGCAGCCGCCATCGCGTTGAATTTTTCAGCGTCATCACCCACCGTGATCTCACGGGCAAGTACTTCGTCAGCGATACGCGCGCTGTGCGTGCGCACCGCTTCCTCCAGCTCGTCCCACCCAGCGATCGCAACGTGTATCCTGTCACTTACTGCAAAACCGGACTCCTTACGCATCCGCTGGATGCGGCTCACAACCTCGCGAGCCAGGCCTTCCATGCGGAGCTCCGGCGTCACGACCGGGTCTATTGCAGCGAAATACCCCGCAGCTTCCTTAACGATCAAATCGCCGGATGCCCGCCGGATGATCGCGATATCTTCAGGGTCCAGCAGATGCGATTCGTTGCCCACCGACACGGCAAGCGGCTCGCCCCTTTCAAACGCCATCAACGCTTCACTGTCCAGAGCCGCCACAGCCTTTGCCGCGAGCGGAGTTTCTTTCCCGAACTTCTTACCCAGGGACCTGAAGTTCGGCTTGGCCTCGAGCGAAACCAGGTCATCCGCGGAAGAGAGGAAGCTAACCTCTTTTACGTTCAATTCACCTGCCAGCAGCGGAACCAGTAAATATGTATCGGAACCCTTGCGGTTTGCGTGATTGTCTGGTACAACGCAAACCATTTTCCCGAGCGGCTGGCGCACCTTGACGCCCGCATCTTCGCGGGCCGCCCGCCCGAGATTGGCCAGCGCCCGAATGTGCTCCATAGCCTCTTCAAGCGAGTTATCCCGCACATTTCCATCTGCCCGTACGTACGAAGCCAGGTGAACTGATTCACCAGATATTTCATGGTGGATCCAGTCGCTCAGGAATGGAGCAAACGGAGCGAGCAGCCTGCACGTGACCAGCAGGACTTCACGGAGCGTCGCGAAAGCCGCCCGGTTGTCATCGGCATCCACATCGTAGAACCGCTGGCGATTCAGACGCACGTACCAGTTGGATACATCGTCGATCAGGAAGGTCATCACCAGCCGCGCGGCGGTCGTCGGATCGTACCGATCGAGCGCGGCGTCGACGTCGCGCTCAACGGTCGACAGGCGCGACAATATCCAGCGATCGATAGGCGGGCGAGCGGCGACAGCGGGATCAGCGGCGGACGGCTCCCAGCCAAAGTTGGCGTAAAGCGCGAAGATGCCGCTGTACACGTTCCTGAGCGTGAGCAGGAAGCGGCCTGCCCGCTCCCTGATCATCGCCTCATCGAACTTGCGCGGCACCCACACCTGACTCGACTCGATGAAGAAGAGCCTGACCGCATCCGCCCCGTACTTCTCGAGCACGGTCCACGGATCTACGACGTTGCCCCGGCTCTTCGACATCTTCGCGCCTTCGGCATCGAGCACCTGATCGTTCACCACCACCGACCCGTAAGGCGCAGTCTTGACCGCCTCTCCAGTTGACGCCTTGTCGGCAAGTGTGTTGCGCGGCAGCGCATCGCCAAGGCCTGTCGCAATCGCCAGCAGTGAATAGAACCAGCCGCGCGTCTGGTCGACGCCCTCGGCTATGAAATCGGCAGGATAATTCCGCTCGAGCTTGTCCTTGTTCTCGAACGGGTAATGCCACTGCGCAAAAGGCATCGAACCTGAATCGAACCATGTGTCGATCACTTCCGGTACGCGTCGCATGGTGCCGTCACACCGCGTGCAAGTCCACGTATGAGCGTCGATGTATGGCTTATGCGGGTCAAATCCTTCACCGACATCAGCGCCGGCGCGTGTCGCGAGTTCGGAAAAACTGCCGATCGCATCGACGTGCGTATTGTTGCGATCGCAGATCCAGAGCGGCAGCGGCGTACCCCAGTACCGGTCGCGGGAAATCGCCCAGTCGATATTGTTGATCAGCCACTCACCGAATCTTCCCTCGCCGATCTCCGGTGGATGCCAGTCGACGCGCGCATTTCGCGTGAGCATGGCATCCTTGTACGCCGTCGTGCGAATGAACCACGACGTGCGCGCGTAATAGAGCAGCGGCGTGTCACACCGCCAGCAATGCGGATACGAGTGCTCGAGGATGGAGCTTTTCCACAGAACTCCACGACGCTTGAGCTCTTCGATGATCTTTTCGTCAGCCTTCTTTACGAACATGCCACCGACGACCGGCATGTCTGCGGGGAATTCGCCGCGCTGATCAACGGGCTGGAGAAACGCGAGCTTGTGCCGCTGACCGGCGGCGTAATCATCAGCGCCGAAAGCGGGCGCCATGTGTACGACTCCGGTGCCGTCATCGGCTGAGACGAAGTCCTCGCCGACGATGATCTCGTGTTCGCCCTTGTCGAAATTCACCCAGTCGAGCGGCCGCGCATACCGGTTACCGACGAGCTCGGCCCCCTTCATGGTGCCGACTGGCTCCCAGCGATCGCTGTAGTCCAGGCCCAGGACAGCCGAAGCACGCGAAGCCGCGAGGATGATTGACTCGGCGCCGTCGCCCTTCCGCTTTGTTAGCTCGACATACTCGAGGTCGGGGTGGACAGCAAGCGCGACGTTGGACACCAGCGTCCATGGCGTCGTCGTCCACACCAGGATCCTTCGCCGTTTGGCATCGCCATGGGATTCCAGGTCGAGCGCGACATACACGCTTGGATCCTTTACGTCGCGATAACCCTGCGCTACCTCGTGACTCGAGAGTGCAGTTCCGCATCGCGCGCAGTACGGCAGGATCTTGTGGCCGCGATAAAGCAGGTCCTTGTCGTAGAGCGTCTTGAGCGCCCACCAGACGCTCTCCACATAGTTGTTGCTGTACGTGACGTACGGGTCGCTGTAGTCGAGCCAGAAGCCGATTCGCTCACTCATCTTTTCCCAGTCGCCACGATACTTCCAGACACTTTCACGGCACAGGCGGTTGAACTCCTCGACGCCGATCTCTTCGATCTGCTGCTTGCCGCTTATGCCGAGCTGTTTCTCCACCTCGATCTCGACTGGCAGGCCGTGCGTATCCCAGCCGGCCTTTCGCGACACCAGGTAACCCTTCATCGCGCGGTGCCTGCAGAAGAGATCCTTGATCGTGCGCGAGAAGACGTGATGAATTCCGGGTCGGCCATTCGCAGTCGGCGGCCCCTCGAGAAATACGTAGCTCGGGCGCCCCGCTGCAGCCTCCTCGGACCGCGCAAAAACTCCGTCTGCATTCCACCGCGCGAGCACCTCGCGCTCCATGACGTCAGCGGACATCTCAGAGGGCAGCAGGCGGAACTGTCTCGGCGCACCAGGACTGGTCACTTCGTTTCATCTCCCGATAACGCGGCAGATCTTCCGCTCTCCGACGCTTCGACTTCCGAAAGCTGGCGCGCGAGGAGCGCGCGCATCTGAGCCAGGTAGGTTCGACGCGACCGATCGAGCGAGTCGAGCTCCTGTTCCATCCGCCTCACCTCTGACTTGGCTGTCTCGACAATTCGCTCGCTTTCCGCCTGAGCTTCCTTGATCAGGAGCTGAGCCTCACGCTCCGCCTGATCGCGCACCTCGCCACGAAGCTGCTGCGCCGTGATCAACGCGTCGTTCAATGCCTTGTCGCGTTCCCGGAACGCGCGCAACTGTTCATGAAAGCTGCGGGCTTTGGTATCGAGATCCTGATTGATCCGCCCGAGCCTGTCCATCTCCTCGGCCACCTGTTCGCGAAATGTCTCAACTTTCGCGGGATCATACCCGCGAAGCGAGCGGCCGAAATCGAATCGGCGCACGTCGAGCGATGTAAGGTGAAAACTTTCGTCGATCATTGATCACGCGCTCCAAACAGAATTGAACCGAGGCGGACCATCGTCGCGCCCTCTTCCACTGCGATCTCAAAATCCCCGGACATGCCCATCGACAGCTCAGTGGCCGGATGTCCCTCTTCGGACAGGATTCGCCGTGCTTCTCTCACTGCCGCGAATGTCTGGCGAAGCTCTGCCTCATCGGCGGAGAAACGCGCGACAGTCATCGCACCGGTTACCCGCAGCCCCTTGAGACTCGCGAGACGCGATGCTTCGGCTCCGACCTCGTGCATGTCGAAGCCGCCCTTAGTCGCTTCGCGTTCAGGGTTCACCTGAACGAGAACATCGACCGGTCGTCCGCGCTCCTGACCAAAGCGATCGATCGCATCGGCAAGCCGCGAGCTGTCGAGAGCGTGAAAGGGCGAGAAGTTTTCGAGAGACAGAACCTTGTTACGCTGCAGGTGCCCGATCAGGTGCCAGCGCACGGGCGCCTGCACGTCCGGCATCTTCCGCAGAGCTTCCTGGACCCTGTTCTCCCCCACATCGGCGATACCAGCCGCGTACGCGGCCGCCACGGCATCGGGTCCATGAGTCTTCGTGACCGCGACAATCGTGACCGACTGGCCATGCCCTCCCCTGGCCGCTGCCGCTGCGATTTGCTGGCGAATCGCTGCGACCCGATCAGCCAGTCCGGAAAAAGGCATAACTATAGAACTTACGGGAATGAACCCCTGGATTCAATGTGGACTGCTGCGGAAAGCGGACTGAGCTGAGTGCGGGCTGCGGACGTATTGCGGATTGCGGAAAGCGGACTGAGCTGATTGCGGACTGCGGACGCACTTCGGACTGCGAAAAGAGGACTCACGGCCCCCTGGGGGCTTGGGCGCGGTCAGTCCGCGTTCCGAAATCCGCAATGCGTCCGCAGGCCGCAATCAGCTCCGTCCTTTCTCCGAAATCCGCAGTACGTCCGCAGGCCGCAATCAGCTCAGTCCTTTCTCCGAAATCCGCAGCTCATGAGAGCCTTTGTACGACGCTTTCAAGAAGCCTGCGCAGGTCATTGTAAGTAACCAGAGCGAATAGAAGCAGCACTGCGGCGAGCCCCGCGCGAAGTATGTACTCCCGCGTACGTATGCTGAATGCCTTCCCCTTGATCCCTTCAAGCAGGGCAATCACAATCTGGCCCCCGTCGAGTATCGGGATCGGCAGCAGATTGAACACGGCCAGATTGGTGCTGATCAGGGCGATAAGGAAGAACAGTTGCTCGCCGCCGCCCCGCGCGGCCTGAACCGACGCCTGCGCGATCATTATGGGACCTCCCAACTCAGACGCAGCAACACGTCGCGTTGCAAGCCCCTCGAGCGCGTCCACGACCATTCCCGCCATCCGCCATGTCGCCGTCCAGCCAGACGACACCGCCTCGAGCGCACCAACCGGCCGGGACTGCTGAACAGGAACGATTCCGATTCGCCCAACCCTGTCGACGTTTCCTGTCGATGGGTTCGTTATCGTATCAACTGCCGGTGTGACGGTGAATTCTCGCGACCGCCCGTCGCGCAGGATGCCGAACCTCAGTGGCACTCCTGGCGATGCGCTCACCTTCGTAACGAGCCCTTCCCAGTCAACCGCAACGCCGTCGATCGACACGACGCTGTCGCCTGTCATCATCCCCGCCATCGCGCCTGGGCGGTCCGCGAGGAGCGAGTCAGCCCTGGTGGTAAGATACGGATTGCCGTAGTGCGCAAACATCCCCGTCATCACAACCAGCGACAGGATGATGTTCATCGTCACACCCGCCAGCAGGATCATGAGACGCGCGGCGAGCGGTTTCGACTCGAACCATCGATCAGGGGGGATCGGCTTCGGGCCGAACGGAATCATCGCGTCGGGATCGATCGGATCACCTTTCGTGGCCTGCTCGGTCACCGCGTTTTCTGATCCGCCTTCCATGAATGCAGTAGCCTCGTCGTCCTTCGACGCCATCCGCACGTAGCCGCCGAGCGGGAGCATGGCGAGAACGTACTCGGTCTCGCCGTAGCGCTTTTTCCACAGCGCCTTACCGAATCCGATGGAAAACCGCGGCGTGTATACGCCGACTGCCTTAGCCGCGAGAAAGTGCCCAAGCTCGTGAACGAAGACGACGATTCCAAAAACAAATATGGGTGCCAGAATTGACAGCATCAGAAAAGCCTCAGTACGTGCGTTCGCGCGATTGAATCCGCGTGAAGCAGTTCCTCGCGCGTTGCGCCGGCCATTCCCCCATGAGACTGGAGAGAGCTGTCGATCGCATGTGATATGTCGCCAAACCTTATCGCGCCCGCAAGAAACAGAGCTACCGCCTGTTCGTTGGCCGCGTTGAAAACAGCTGGTGCCGCACCGCCACGTTTCCCCGCCTCGATGCCGAGGTTGAGCGCGGGAAACCTCGCGTGATCCACAGCTTCGAATGTGAACGGTGAAGCTGAGACCGGATCGAACGGTGGTACACCGTCGTCAGCCACTCGTTCAGGATGCGTCAGCGCATAGAGCACCGGGAGCTCCATGCTCGGCACGCTCATCTGTGCCACTACGCTCCCGTCGACAAATTCTACAAACGAGTGCACGATACTCTGAGGGTGCACGACGACGCTGATTCTGTCGTACGGCAAGCCAAAAAGAAAATGAGCCTCGATCACTTCGAGCGCCTTGTTGGCAAGCGTCGCGCTGTCGATTGTTATCTTGCGTCCCATCGTCCAGGTCGGATGATTGAGCGCGTCCTCGAGAGTCGCGGCATCGATGCGGGCTGACGTCCAGTCACGGAACGGGCCGCCAGACGCTGTAAGGATCACACGCCTGACCTCTGATGCCGGACGGCTTGCGATGCACTGCAATATCGCGCTGTGCTCGCTGTCTACCGGCACGATCTCTCCGCCACCTTCCTTTGCGGCATCAGCAACGAGAGTGCCCGCGACAACCAGCGTTTCCTTGTTGGCCAGTGCAACGCGCTTACCTGCTCGCAGTGCAGCAAGGGTTGCGTCGAGCCCGACTGCACCGACCACCGCGTTGATTACAATGTCCGTGTCATCGCGGGTGGAAGCATCGACGAGACATTGCGCTCCGCTGTGCCAGCCTTCGCTTCCTTTTTCGCCGCTGTTTACCAGTCCGACAAATTCAGGCGCAAACTGCACTTCCTGCTCGGCCAGCAGCGTTGCATTGCTGTGCGCTGTGAGCGCAGTGACCCTGAAAGCCCCGGCATGCCGCGACAGAACCTTGAGGGCAGTGGTGCCTATTGATCCGGTGGAGCCGAGTATTGCAACCCCGCGCGGCTTCATCCGGGTGACGGAACGAGCAGATGTCCGAGCAGGATGTATGCGACCGGAAGGACGAACAGCAGGCTGTCGAACCTGTCGAGGAAACCCCCGTGACCGGGCAGCAGCTGAGATGAGTCCTTTACGCCCGCATCGCGTTTGAGGAGCGACTCGACGAGGTCTCCAATCTGCGCGGTGACAGCGACAGTCAACCCGAAGATGACAATCCCGAGAGGCAGGACCGACAGCTGCGCGAAGGGCGCGAGCAGGAATGTCACGTAGAGCCACGCAAACAGAACAGCTGCGATCAATCCGCCGAGCGCGCCCTCGAGTGTCTTAGCGGGACTTACAGATGGAATGAGCTTTCGGCGTCCGAAGAGTCGCCCGAACATGTACGCGCCGGTATCCGTCGACCACGTGACGAAGATTGGAAACATCACGAGCACCGTCCCGGCAACCGCGCCGATCGCATAGTCATGATTGCGGAGCGGATACATGTAGGTGACGAGCGATGGATATATCACGCCGACAACGGTGAGCGCGAATGAGACGAGCGGTTTGCGAGTCGTGCCACGCAGCCAGATCACGCTCGCCAGCAACGCCATGAAGACGAGCATTGCCATGGTCAGCGTGAAGTGGAACACCTCGAGATAACTCGCGTGAACGAGTAGCGGGATGCACGCAGCGATGACGATTCCGGGCGTATCCAGCGGCTCGTGTCCTGCAGCCCGGGCCATCCGGAACAACTCCCACGCGCCAATCGCAGCAACGCCCCCAAGCGCGGCGACGAATATCCACCCGCCTGCGTAGATCAGCCCGAGCGTCAGCGGGATGCCGACGAGAGCGAGCAGGAGACGCCTCGTGAGCTCTGACAAGAGCTCAGACTTCCATTATTTCTGCTTCTTTTCCCTTCAGGAGGTCGTCGATCTTCGAGATGAAATCGTCGTGGAGCTTCTGCAGATCCTTCTCCGCATGCTTCACATCGTCTTCGCTCGTGTGCTCGAGCTTCTTGAGCTTGTCGCGGCCTTCGGTGCGCGCATGGCGAATCCCGATGCGAGCCTCTTCGGCAAGCTTGTGGACGACTTTTACGAGCTCCTTTCGGCGCTCCTCATTCAGCATTGGCAGCGGCACGCGGATCACGCCGCTCTGGGTCTGCGGATTGAGCCCGAGATCGGAGTCGCGAATCGCTTTCTCGATCGCCTGGATCTGACCCTTGTCCCATGGCGTCACGGTCAGCATGCGCGGCTCGGGAACGGAAACGCTCGCCACCTGATTGAGCAGCATCGTCTGCCCGTAGGCTTCGACTCTGACGGTGTCGAGAAGACTCGTCGTTGCTTTGCCCGTGCGGATCGACGCGAGCTCACGCTTCGAGCTCTCGAGCGACTTGTCCATCGACGCGCGCGAATCCTTCAAGATCTGCGGAATAGTGCTCATTGAACCAATGTCCCAATGCGCTCACCGCGAACGGCTCGTGCAATGGCTCCAGGTGTGTTGATGTTCAGTACGATTACGGGAAGTTTGTTTTCCCTGCAAAGCGCGATCGCCGTCTGGTCCATGACGCCAAGCTCCTTCAGCATGACGTCGCGATAGCTGATGTCGCTGTAAAGTGTCGCAGTCGGGTCCTTCTTGGGATCAGCAGAATACACGCCATCGACGCTCGTTGCCTTGATGATGACCTGCGACTTCGTCTGAATCGCGCGCAGCGCAGCCGCTGTATCTGTAGAGAAGTACGGATTGCCGGTTCCGGCAGCGAAAATCACGACACGGCCTTTCTCGAAGTGCCGCAGCGCACGCCGCCGAATGAACGGCTCAGCGATCTCTTCCATGTTGATTGCAGTCATCACGCGGGTCTCGATGCCGCTGCGCTCGAGAACGTCCTGCACGGCGAGCGCGTTGATAACAGTGCCCAGCATGCCCATGTAGTCGCCGCCGACGCGATCCATGCCGTGGTGGGCGAACTGCGCGCCACGCACGATGTTGCCGCCGCCAATGACCATTCCGATCTGACCGCCGAGGTCGACTACCTGCTTGATCTCACCGGCGATGCGGGCGAGGGTGTCGAAATCGAACCCGACACCCTTGCCGCCGGCGAGCGCCTCGCCGGAAATCTTGAGAAGTACTCTCGAATATGCCGGCGTTGCCAATGTCTTCTACTCCTCGCCCATCTGGTAACGGACGAAACGCCGGACCTGGATGTTCTCGCCGACTTTCGCTGATACTTCCTTGATCAACTCACCGATCGTCTTGTCGGGCTCACGTACCCAGCCCTGATAGAGCAGGCAGTTCTGCTCGAGGAACTTGTCGACTTTTCCCTCGACCATGCGCTCGATGATGTTGGCCGGCTTGCCGCTTGCCTTCGCCTGCTCTTCCGCGATGCGACGCTCGCTGGCAATTGCCTCGGCCGGCACTCCGTCCTTGTCGACAGCGACTGGTGCAGCGCTCGCAATGTGCAACGCTATCTCTTTCGCGAGATTCTTGAAGTCGTCGGTGCGCGCGACAAAGTCGGTCTCGCAGTTCACTTCCACGAGAACGCCGACCTTTCCATTGTGATGGATGTAGCTCCCCATCACACCTTCGGAAGTCTGCTTGCCTGAGCGCTTGTCTGCCTTCGCGATTCCCTTTACTCGAAGTGCCTCAGCAGCCTTGTCCATGTCGCCCGCCGCTTCCTCGAGCGCCCGCTTCGCTTCCATCATCCCCGCGCCAGTGCGCTGGCGGAGAGCCATTACGTCCTTTGCTGTAAACATCTTAGTGAAATCCGTAGTTATGCGTTTCTTGCTTCTTGTCGTGATTCTTTACGTCTGGTGTGCAGTCCCGCGTTCCTCTGCATTCCGTAATCTGCGCACTCTGCCGTTAAACTCTGCGAACTCTGTCAAAAAAAATGCCGCCGACCTGAGGCCGGCGGCTTTCTGCCCGCGGGCAGCAGGAAGTTAACCTTCCGAGTTCTCGGCGTTTACCCCTGACTCACCGGCTGCATCTGGCGCGTCGTTGCTATCGTCGCCACCAGCTTCCTCGGCACCACCTTCAGAATCTGCGCCACCCTCGGTGCTACCGCCTTCTCCACCCTTAAGTCTGGCGGCAATCGCCTCAGGCTTCGCCCGGCGACGACGCGGCCGACGCTTGCGCTTGCGGTCGCCTTCGCCTTCCGGCTCAGCGCCACGATCGGAGCTGTACGTGTACGACTCAGTCTCGTCTTCTTCGGTCCGAATCGGAGCTTCGCGGCGCGCCTCGAGAATCGCTTCGGCAATAGCGCGGGTCACGAGCTCAACCGACTTGATCGCATCGTCGTTGCCGGCGATAGGAACCGTGATCAGGTCTGGGTCCGCGTTCGTGTCGACGAGAGCGATGATCGGAATACCGAGCTTGTTCGCTTCCGCGACCGCGATGCGTTCCTTCTTCGAATCGATAACGAACATCAGTCCCGGCAAACGGCCAAGGTTCTTGATGCCGCTCAGGTTCTTGGAAAGTTTGTCGCGCTGGCGGCTCATCATGAGCTGCTCTTTCTTCGTGTAGTTCTCGAAGTCTCCACCCGCTTCGCTGCCTGCCTCGAGCTCCTTGAGCTTTCGGACCTGCTTCTTGACGGTCTGGAAATTCGTGAGGAGTCCGCCCAGCCAGCGCTCGGTGATGTGCATTGCGCCTGCGCGGTCTGCCTCATCCTTGACGATGTTGACGAGCTGTCTCTTGGTGCAGACGAAAAGGACATTCTCTCCACGCAGGATGACGTTACGCGCCAGTGCCTTTGCGACTTCCAGCTGACGAAGCGTCTTCTGGAGGTCGATGATGTGGATACCGTTGCGCTCCGCGAAGATGAAACGGCGCATCTTCGGGTTCCAGCGACGGGTCTGGTGGCCGAAGTGAACTCCGGCGGCTAGCAGTTGATCGAGGTTTGGCTCAGACATTCAGTGAGTGGTCCTTTAACGCTTGGAGAACTGGAACTTCTTGCGAGCCTTCGGACGGCCTGGCTTCTTGCGCTCGACTGCGCGTGCGTCGCGCGTGAGGAGTCCCAGATCGCGGAGCTTGCGGCGGTGTGTCTCATCGAGCTTGACGAGGGCACGGGCAACGGCGAGACGAAGAGCGCCTGCCTGTCCCGTCAGTCCGCCGCCTTCCACGCGGGCCATGATGTCAAAGCGTCCGAGAGTATCGGTCGCTGTGAACGGCTGCTGGATCGCGGCGACGTGCGCTGAGCGCGGGAAATAGTCGCCGAGCGTGCGGCCATTGACCTGCCACTTGCCCGAGCCGGGCTTGAGGTACAGGCGGCAGCGTGCTTCCTTGCGCCTTCCAATGGTATGCGTGGTGGGACTTTCAGCCATTACTTCGTCTCACTCTTCTTGTTGAGGTCGAGCACCTTCGGCTGCTGTGCAGCGTGGGAGTGCCTGTCAGTTGCAAAGACACGGAGCTTGCGGCGGAGCGACTGCCGGCCGAGTGCCGTCTTCGGGAGCATTCCGTATACCGCCTTTTCGATCACGCGCTCGGGATGCTTCTCGAGCATGGTTGCATACGGGGTAAAGCGCTCGTGCCCCATGTAGCCGGTGTGATGGAAGTAGCGCTTCTGCTCTCCCTTTTTGCCGGTCACCTTGACCTTGGAGGCATTGATGACGATGACGTTGTCACCCGTGTCCATGTGCGGCGTGTACATCGGCTTGTGCTTGCCGCGAATGATCTTCGCGACTTCCGCCGCGAGACGGCCGAGCACCATGCCTTCGGCGTCGACGACGTACCAGTCGTGCTTGATATCGGCAGGAGTTGCGCTGTAAGTCTTCATATAGAGAAAAGTCAGTCGTGCATAAAGCCCGCACGCCTCGCCCATGACTCGGTCGAGGGTGCCGGCAACTGCTGATTGTTGTCGATTTGGGACAGCCTCTAAACTTACGGATACCACCGGGTTAAGTCAACGGCACGGCAGGCGAGTGCGGACTGCGGACGTATTGCGGATCGCGGCGTGCGGACTGAGCTGATTCCGGCGGGCGGACGTAGTGCGGATCGATACTGCGGCCAGGGCGGACAGCCCGCGCGCCGGATTTCGCAGTACGTCCGGGGCCGGCAATCAGCTCAGTTCTGTCTCCGAATTCCGCAATACGTCCGCAGTCAGCAATCAGCTCAGTCCTCTCTCCGAATTCCGCAATACGTCCGCGGTCAGCAATCAGCTCAGTCCTCTCTCCGAATCCCGCAATACGTCCGCAGTCAGCAATCAGCTCAGTCCTCTCTCCGCAGTCCGCAATACGTCCGCAGTCATCAATCAGCTCAGTCCTCCCTCCGCAGTCCGCAATACGTCCGCAGTCCGCAATTGTCAGGTGCACCGCTTGGGATTGCACTTGATGATCCTGGTAGCGATTGCAAGCGCTCCCGAGGGCCCCGTCGTCAGGGTCACGTTGTAGTTCCGCTTTGCCGCGAAAGCGTGTGACACGCTCACGCCGGCAGCTGTTCCGCCGTCGCCGAAATTCCACGCATACGACGTTGCCCCCGTAGAGCCCGCAGCATTGAACGAGCAATTCAACGCATCGCAAGAATAGGTGAATGACGCCACCGATCCCGGCGGCGGCGGCGGCGGCGGTGGCGGTGGAGGTGGCGGTGGCGGTGGCGGTGGCGGTGGCGAAGCCGTGTACGTCAGCTTGTATATCGTTCCACTGTGATCGTCGGAGATATAGATCCCACCATCTGGCGCAACAGCCGCGTCAACCGGGCGTCCCCAGGCAGTGCCGCCGGTCAGCCACCCGCTCACCAGGTCGATCTGGTCCGCGGGCAGCTGGGTTGCTGGATCCCACGGGTAGTGAATCACCTTGTATCCGGTTTTCGCCGTCCGATTCCACGAGCCGTGCAGCGGCACAACCGCGCCTGCTCGATAAGCCTCCGGCGCGTTCGTCCCCTGCAGGAAGGTCAGGCCGAGAGGCGCTGAATGAGCCTGAATACCCTTGTTGATGCGGTCGGCGGTGGCGCAGTCCAGCTTCGCTCCGTCCGCGTTCAGCTGGACATCACGGTCGAATGGCATGTTGTCAATTCCCGACGGCGAGTCAGGATTGGGGTTGCAGAAGGGCCAGCCATAATTTCCCCCGTCCCGCACCCGTGTGAACTCATCAGGCGGATGATTGTCGACGTATGTCTGCATCACCTTGCCGTAATCGTCACTGCCGTCGCCGTTCCAGTCGTTGTGAAACGGATACGCGATGTTATCGCGGTTGTTGATCACAACCCAGAGATCGGCTGTTCCGGGAACAACGGCGACGCCTTCGCCGTTGCGAATACCTCGGGCGAATAGACGCCCGCCGGTGCCATCTGCATTGTACAGATACATCGACGCGCGCACCGGGTTGCTTTCGGTATCCGACAGACAAACGTTGCAGGTCGAAGCAATCGACACGAAAAGGCGGTTGCCATCGAGCGCGATGTTCTTCAACTCGTGGCCGTAGCTGCCACCAAGCTCGGGGCTGCTTGCGCTCGGGAGGCCCGATATGATGACCTGTCTTCCGCTGCCGGCGGTCGCCCCAGCTACGTACGTGTAACGCGCGACCTTGTCGCCCTCGGCAACGTAGACGTAAGTCGTTCCCGATATCGTGTGGAAGACAATGTCGTGCGGGCGGTAGAGTCCCGATGCCCAGGTGTACAGCGACGGATCAGCCCCGGCAACACCAGGTCGGACCAGCGTTATCGATCCGCTCCCGGGGCGCGATACGAGCAGGTCACCATTGGGCGCGACGGCCATGAATCTCGCACCCCCGACCCGCGCAAAAACCGATACCGCGAAGTTGGGCGGCACGGTCAGGAAACGCTCGACATTGAACGGTGAGGTTCGCATGCTGGCGGGGACCTGCACCGGAACCGTCAGCGATGCGGCCGGAGGAGTCACAACCGCCACTCGAGGCGAAGGCGAAGCGCCCTCCGCCGGTGACCGCACCGGGTTCTCAGAGCATGCTATGGCTCCCGCTGCAACTGCGAGGGTAATACCGACAAAAACAGCGGTAACTCGAGCGGGCTTCATATCTGGCTCCATGACCTGGTTTAATCCACAGCCGAACGCCCGATACTGCGCGCAACAAGTGAGCCGACTCTAACCGTCCACCGTCTCGAGCTCGACGAGGACCATCCCCTTCTCGACAGGAGTGCCCGGCACTGCGCTCACCGACTTCACGCGGCCGCTCGCCGACGCGCGCAACTCATTTTCCATTTTCATCGCTTCCATGACGACCACGCCCTGCCCGGCCTGAACCGTATCTCCAACCGCGACGCTCACTCTGACGATCAGGCCCGGCATGGGTGCCACAACCGGAGCCGGGCCCTTTGGACCGGATACTGCCGCCGTGACTGCCCGAATCGCCCGGGTACGCTCATCAAGCGCGTCACCTTCGAATCGCCAACCGTCAACCCACAGCGTGTACTCTCCGCGCGTCGCGCCTCGCTGCACAACGACCCTGTGCACCTCGTTGCCGATGGTCACCAGCCGGACCGGCGTACCCGCCACATCCTCGAGATGAGCGGTCGTCGCCTCACCATCGAGGGTCACTGATTCGCCATCGATGTCCACCTCACGCTGATCACCGTTGAGCTCGACGATGTACCTCACGCGGCCTCCGGAACGAGCTCGCAGACGGTTTCGACATGCGCAGTCTGGGGGAACATATCGAACGGCACTACAGATTTTATCCGGTATCCCGGCAGCCGCGAAACATCCCTCGCCAGGGTCGCGGGGTTGCAGCTCACATACGCAATCACTTTTGGTTTGACTGATGCATTTTGAAGCACCTCGGTCACCGTCGCGTCTGCGCCGGCCCGCGGCGGATTCATTATGACCGCATCGGCAGGCAAGGCATTCGGCAGCGCCTGTTCGACCCGGGCACGGACCGAGACCGAGCCTTCAGGTAGGTGCAGTGCGCACCACCTGGCCGCGTCGCTATCGAGCTCGATTGCAGTCACCCTCGCGCCCATTTTTGCGAATGCAATAGCAGTCTCACCGGATCCCGAGTATGCATCAACCACTGTCTTAGGTGAATAGGTCGAAACAATTGCCATTAAATGCTTTCGGAGATTCACTGCAAGTGATGGATTGACCTGCGCAAATGAGGCAGACGGCGGCTGAAGCGACCGCGACGGCCGCCTGTCACCGACGATCCTCCGCGCGCCCTCGTCATTCTCCCACCACATCGCGGCCAGGGATGCCACGGCCTCGAACAGAGCCACAGCATTGCTCCACCGCATCGCGCCGGTCATCACGAACACGGGACCGTCGCCGGTCAATCTCACGCTCCCGCGCAACACTTGAACAGCCGGAAAAAGCGAGCTGTGGCCAAGGATTTCCTTCCACGTCGCCACGACTTGCCGGTCGGTGATCGGACAGTCGGCGAGCGCAAATATCCGGGCCGGGCTGTCATATGGATGGAGGCCGGCCATCCATTCACCTGTACTCAGTTTCTGCATCGCCAGAGTGAGCTTCGACCGGTAACGCCATTCCGAAGGGCTTTCGACGACCTCGGCGACGGTGACCTGCCTCTTCCCTATCCGCTCGATCGCATCCCGCACTATCCGCTGCTTCGACCTGAGCTGCGACGAATAACTCATGTGCTGGATCTGACACCCCCCGCATTTGTCGCGGGTGTAGTGAATGCACGGCGGCTCGATCCGTTCGTCGGATGGCCTCGTCACGGTCCGAAGTGCGCCGCGGGCAAATGTCCCCCGGCCACTCACGCGCGCCGTAACCAGCTCACCCGGAGCAGTCCTCGGCACGAACACGACAAGGCCGCCGTCCCGGGCCACACCGTCGCCACCCGCGGCGATCGACTCGATCTCGAGCGAGACCATCTGTGGCATCAGCGCAAACCTTCTGTTCTCGCTGCCTGCTTCCACGCGTTGCCCGGGTCCGCCGGACCGTTCTGGCTCGCACCTGGCGTCGATGACGCCCCCCGGTGCCTGTCGCGGTCGGCAAACAGGGCGGCGGCAATTGCGGCTGCACGTGAGGAGGCAGGAGGCGGTCTCACCGCCATCAGCGAAGGAAGCCTGCGCTCGAGCCACTGAATCTCGATGTCACCGCGTCGAAACTCCTCGTCCTCCATCAACCTGAGATGGAAATCGCGCGAGGTTTCCACCCCATCGATGGTCAGCTCTTCGAGCGCGCGGCGCATCCGCTCGATCGCCAGGGGCCTCGTCGGCGCCCACACAATGAGCTTCGCCAGCATCGGATCATAATGGAGTCCAACTTCACTGCCCGTCTCGATCCCGCCATCCCACCTTATACCCGGTCCGCTCGGCAAATGCAGATAGTTGATTCGCCCCGTCGACGGCAGGAAGCCGTTGGCCGTATCCTCGCTCGTGATGCGGCACTCGATGGCATGTCCGCGCGGTTCGATCTCGCTCTGCCTGAAGGGGAGCTTCTCGCCGGCCGCAATCCTGAGCTGCCACTGGACGAGGTCGATCCCGGTCACCAGCTCGGTCACGGGATGTTCGACCTGGAGCCGCGTGTTCATCTCCAGGAAATAAAAGCGACCGTCGCGGTCGAGCAGGAATTCACACGTCCCCGCATTCACATATCCGGCTGCTCGCGCCGCCCGCACCGCGGTCTCTCCCATCTCGGCGCGAAGCTCTGGCGACACCGCGACGCTCGGCGCTTCCTCGAGCATCTTCTGGTGCCTCCTCTGAACTGAACATTCGCGTTCACCGAGAGAAAGCACGTTGCCGTGCGTGTCGGCGAGCACCTGTATCTCAACGTGACGCGGTCCAGCGATGTACTTCTCGACGTAAACCGCATCATCGCCGAAGGCGTTCTTGGCTTCGCGGCGGGCGGCATCAAGAGACGATTCGAGCTCCGACTCCTCATTGACGACGCGCATACCCTTTCCACCACCGCCTGCGGCCGCCTTCAGCAGGACTGGGTACCCGAATTCTGCCGCGACGACGCGCGCAGCGTCTGCATCCTGCAACGCTTCGGTCGTGCCCGGCACGACGGGCACGCCATGGCTGACCGCCAGGGTTCGCGCTGCCGTTTTGTTGCCCATTGCCGCGATCGCCTCAGCAGGAGGACCGATCCACACCAGGCCGGCATCACGAACGGCGCGGGCAAACCATTCACGCTCGGAGAGAAATCCATAACCCGGATGAATCGCCTCGGCTCCCGTCAGTTTCGCTGCAGCGATGATCACGTCGCCAAGCAGATAGCTCTGGGCAGAAGGCGCCGGCCCGATGTTCACTGCCTCATCAGCTTGCCTGACGTGAGGCGATCTCGAGTCTGCATCGCTGTAGACGGCAACGCTGGCCACACCGAGCTCACGACACGCGCGAATGATTCGGAGTGCAATCTCGCCGCGGTTTGCGATCAGGACTTTCTTGAACACCTGCGTCGCCGCCTAGAGAGGAATGTTGCCGTGTTTCTTCGGCGGATTGCGGTCGCGTTTTCCCTTCAGGGTCTCGAGTGCTTCGATGAGGCGAAGGCGTGTGTCACGGGGATCGATGATGTCGTCGAGATATCCGCGGCCTGCAGCGATGTACGGGTGCGCGAACTTCTCGCGATACTCCTCGATCTTCGCGTCAGTCGCCTGCTGGGCATCGGAGCTTTCGCCAATCTCTTTCCTGAACAATATCTCGACTGCGCCCTTGGGCCCCATAACGGCGATCTCCGCCGTTGGCCACGCCACGTTGTAGTCGCCCCTGATGTGCTTCGAGCTCATGACGTCGTAAGCTCCACCATAAGCCTTGCGCGTGATGACAGTGAGCTTGGGCACTGTGGCCTCGCAATAGGCGAACAAAAGCTTGGCGCCGTGTTTGATGATTGCGCCGTGCTCCTGTGCAACGCCGGGAAGGAAACCCGGAACGTCCTCGAATGTCACAACGGGAATGTTGAACGCGTCGCAGAATCTTATGAACCGCGCTGCTTTCACCGACGCGTTGATATCTAGTACGCCAGCGAGTACAGCCGGCTGGTTCGCTACGATACCGACGCTCGTATTGCCGAGGTGGGCGAAGCCGCAGATGATGTTCTGGGCATAATCCGGCTGAACTTCGTAAAACTCCCCATCGTCGACGACGCGCCTGATGACGTCGTGCATGTCATAGGGCTTGTTCGGGTTGTCGGGGACCACATCGAGGAGTGCTTCGTCGCGGCGGTCCTTCGGGTCGGTCGACGTTCCGCGCGGCGGGTCATCGACATTGTTGGACGGCACATAGCGGAAGAGGTTCCGAATCGCCTCGATACATGCCGGCTCTGAATCGTGAGCAAAATGCGCGACGCCTGATATCTCGGAATGAGTCGCCGCTCCGCCGAGTTTTTCCATCGTCACATCCTCGTGCGTGACCGTCTTCACCACGTTCGGACCGGTCACGAACATGTACGAGCTTCCTCGCACCATGTAAGTAAAGTCTGTGATCGCAGGCGAGTAGACGGCGCCGCCGGCACAGGGTCCCAGGATCGCGGATATCTGGGGAACCACACCTGATGCGAGCGTATTCCGCAGAAATATTTCCGCATAGCCGCCGAGTGACACGACTCCTTCCTGGATTCGAGCGCCTCCGGAGTCGTTGAGTCCAATGACTGGTGCGCCGTTTCTGATGGCCAGGTCCATGATCTTGCAGATCTTTTCCGCGAACGATTCCGAGAGAGAACCCCCGAACACCGTAAAGTCCTGCGAGAAGACGTATACGAGGCGCCCGTCTATCCGGCCGTGGCCAGTGATGACGCCATCTCCATAGTAGCGTTCCTTCTCGAGGCCGAAGTCGTGGGACCTGTGAACCACGAACCTGTCGAGCTCGACGAATGTGCCTTCGTCGAGCAGGAGGTCGATCCGCTCGCGAGCTGACAGTTTGCCCTTGGCGTGCTGAGCCTTGACGCGCTTCTCACCTCCGCCCTGCTCCGATTCGGCGCGACGGCGCTCGAGGAGGTCGAGTTTTTCCCGCATGGTCATAGAGGCGAAAAGCTAACCCGGCCAACCGGGAGCAACTAGCGTAAAATTCCATTCATGGCAATTCGTGTAGTTGAGCGAGGATCGCCGGAAGCGATTCAGGAAGGAATATCTTCGTGAGATAAAGGGTCAGCCGCACAGTGATGGGAGGTGAATGATGCCGAGCCCGCTTGATCGAATCAGAAAATTGTGCCTCGCCCTGCCGGAATCGCATGAAGTCGAAGCGTGGGGTGAGCCGACCTTTCGCGTGCGCAACAAGCTATTCGCGATGTTCGCCTCGGCGAGCAACCATCACGGCGGTGGCAGGCCGGGAGTCTGGATCAAGTCCACGCATGTCAACCAGGACTTGATGCTTAGAAGCGACGCCGACCGCTTTTTCGCGCCGCCGTACGTCGGGCCGTCGGGGTGGATCGGGGTGTATCTCGACAATTCACCTGATTGGGACGCAATCAGGGAGTTGCTCCGCGATGGATACCTGTTGACCGCACCCAAACGCGTCGCGGCCCTGCTCGACTCCGTCCCCGCAAAACGCGCAACGAAGAAACGGCGATGACGTAAGAGGAAACCGTTGCTTCCCTTCAGGGGTAGTAAATGAAGGGAGGAAACACCAATGAAGACGCTCGCTTTCCTCCGCGCCGCTTCAATGACAGTGATAGCGGCAGCGGGAATATCCATGATGGGATCCGGCACCGGGGACATTGCGTACTATGCTGCC
>JBBREF010000019.1:0-36505 GCA_038203205.1 Gemmatimonadales bacterium
AGCATCACCCTCAGCCAGGGCCCTGCAACTGTTCAGATCCCCGATCTGAGCGGCCGCACTCTCGCCGACGCGCGATCGACACTCGAACAGCTCGGGCTTCGCCTCGGCGGCACGAGCACAGATACGAGCTCGTTCCTTCCCGAAAATACGATTCTTGGTCAGGTCCCGGCGGCCGGGGCGACGGTGTCCGCCGGTGCCAGCGTGAGTCTTCGCGTGTCGCGATTCCCTGCACCTCAGCCGCTGGTCGTCCCGCCATCCGTACCACCCGACACCTCCAAGACTGTCTTCAGATGAAAGCGCGGATCGCACCTTCAATCCTGAGCGCTGACTTCGGCAAGCTGTCAGAAGAGATCGCCATGTGCGAGGAAGGCGGCGCCGACATGATTCATCTCGACGTGATGGACGGACATTTCGTGCCGAACATCACTTTCGGCGAGAAAGTCATTCGTACCGCGCGAAAGGCGACTTCACTGCCACTTGACGTGCACCTGATGGTGGAAGCACCGGAGCGATTCCTCGAGAGTTTTGCTTCCGCCGGTGCAAACGTTCTCACGATTCATGTCGAAGCCACTACGCACCTGCAGCGTCACCTCACACGGATCCGCGAGCTCGGATGCGTCGCGGGGGCGGCCCTCAATCCATCGACGTCGCTCGTCAATGTGCGAGAGGCACTGGCGGACCTCGATCTGTTGCTGGTCATGACTGTCAACCCGGGGTTCGGTGGTCAGGAGTTCATACCTGCCTCCATCGACAAGATCGCTCGCGCCCGACAGATGCTCGACGAGCTCCGGAGCGGCGCGGCGCTCGAGGTCGACGGCGGCATCGCGCGTGACACGATCAAGCAGGCATGGCGGGCGGGTGCAGACACCTTCGTGGCTGGCAACGCTGTGTTCAGCGCGGCGAACCCGCGAGCGGAGATTGCCGCACTGCGGCAGCAGTGCCTCGAGCTCGCATGAGAACGCGAAAGCTCGTCGCGGTAGTTGCCTTGCTCATTGCCGGCATCGTCGCCGTCTACGGCGGCCTCAGGACGTTTCTCGGCAATGAGATGAGTCCCGCCGGGGTCGGTGCAGACGCCCCTGACTTTGCTGCGGTCACACTCGACCAGCCGGCGAAGGAAGTAACGCTTGCGAGTTATCGCGGAAATGTCGTTCTGCTCAACGTCTGGGCAACGTGGTGCGGACCGTGCCGCGTGGAGATGCCGAGCATCGAGAAACTTCACAGGGCGTATGGGCCGCGCGGGCTGAAGGTCGTCGCGGTCAGCGTCGACGAGGCCGGCATGGCGCCACAAATCCGAAGCTTCGCGAAAGAGTACGGGCTGACTTTCGAGATCCTGCACGATTCAGGCGGGCAACAGGGGAACCTGAGTCGCAACTACCAGATCAGCGGGTATCCGGAAACCGTGATCATCGGCCGTGACGGCATCATCAGGCGGCGCCTGCTTGGCGCGCACGACTGGAATTCCACCGAAAACCGGGCGCTCGTCGAGCGGCTTCTCGGCGACAGGACGGAATGACGTGACCGCCATACTTGGAATCGAGACATCGTGCGACGAGACGTCCGCATCTGTCCTCACCGGCAGCGGTAACGACGTTGAGATGCGCTCGCTCGTAATTCTGTCGCAGGACATACACAAGGTGTTCGGCGGAGTAGTACCGGAAATCGCTTCACGCGCTCACCTCACCAGCATCGTGCCCATAGTGAGACGCGCGCTCCGAGACGCGTCGACGGATCTCAAGGACATCGACGCGGTCGCGGTGACGGCAGCGCCGGGGCTGATCGGGGCACTCCTCGTCGGAGTCTGCTACGCGAAGTCGCTTGCATTCGCGCAGGGCATTCCCGTGATCGGCGTGCATCACATGGAAGGTCACCTCTTCGCAACGTCACTCGACCACCCTGACGCGGTGCCACCGTTTACCGCGCTACTCGTCTCGGGCGGACATACGATGCTCCTGGATGTGGAGGAATGGGGCCGTTACCGACTGCTCGGCGCAACGCGCGATGACGCGGCAGGCGAAGCCTTCGACAAGGTCGCGAAACTCATAGGGCTTCCCTACCCAGGCGGGAGACACGTCGAGAGTCTCGCCGCCTCAGGCGATCCATCGCGTTTTCGATTCACTCGCCCGATGGTGAAGAAGAGCGACAGGCCCGGCGACCCCGACTATTATCAGTTCTCATTCAGCGGGCTCAAGACCGGAGTGCTCAACGCAGTTCGCGCGAGCGACAACCTCGAGCGCGACAAGGCAGACATCGCTCGGGGATTCCAGGACGCGCTGATCGGCTCACTCGTGGAGAAAACCCACCGTGCTGCTGAGGCGTTTGGTAGAACGAGGATCGTCCTCGGTGGTGGTGTTGCGTGTAATCGTACACTGGCCAAGGCGATGCAGGAGCATGACCCCGGGCTGTCTGTGTTTGCCCCTGCGCCAAGGCTCGCGACAGACAACGCAGCGATGATCGCGCGGGCGGGACTTTTTCATTACGAGCGAGGCGAGAGAGCGGGACTCGACCTCAATGCATTCGCAAGCCAGCCGATTCCCGGCTTGATTGCAGCCTGACCTCCACGACCCGAGACATGCCACACATCTTTGCGCAGATAGTTCATAACCCGGTTTCGTACGGACTCGGTCCGCTCCAGTTCACCGGCTTCGGGTTCGCGATGCTGCTCTGCTTCGTCATCGGCCAGATCATCACGCAGAACGAAATGGACCGTCGCGGCCAGGACGGCGAAGTCGCCGGCGACATGGTCTTCGCCGCGGTGATTGGCGGACTACTCGGCGCAAAGATCTACTATGCGATCCTGATGGGAGATGCGTCCTCGCTTACGAGCCGCGCGGGGTTCGTGTTCTGGGGGGGACTGATCGGCGGAATTGCGGCAGTGACGTTCGTCGTACACCGAAAGAAGCTGGGGATTGCGAGAACCAGTGATGCAGTCGCCGTTTCACTCCCGGCGGCATACGCGGTCGGGCGCACGGGATGCTGGGCAGTGGGAGACGATTACGGAAGGCCGTGGGACGGTCCGCTCGCGACTGTATTTCCCGAGGGTGCGCCGCCTTCCACTGTTGCGAACATGTCGAACATGTTCGGCGTGAAGTTCCCCGCGGGAATGTCACCGTCGGAAGTTGTGGCAGTGCACCCCACTCAGCTCTACGAAGTTGCAATGGGCATTGGCATGTTTTTCATAGTCTGGAAGCTGCGCCACCGCGTTCACGGGGCCGGATGGCTGTTCGGCGTCTACTGCCTGCTTGCTGGCGTCGAGCGTTTCATCGTGGAATTCTTCCGCGCGAAAGACGACAGGTTTTTCGCCGCTGGACTGACTGCCGCTCAGCTGATCGCAATTGCTTTCGCGCTGTTTGGTGCGATCTGGATGTACATGCGGTGGTACGAAAAAAGCGGAGCGGGCAGCCGCCCAACCGCGCGCGCTGCATAACTACTGATACGGGAGCGGACAATGGAACTCATAGTTCGTCCGCCCCGCCACTACCACGTGTCGTACGACACGGCTCAGGAGTTCGAGGCCGCGATCCTGCGGGACATGCGGGTTGCAGCCGCGACAGCCAATCCGCTGATCGCCAATGGACTCGCCCTGGCGACGCGCATCTTTCCGCGGGCAGGCCTCGACGCCGGCCGGGTTCTTGGAGGTCGGGGTCAATCACCATCGCCTGATCCTGAGCGCGACTACTTTGCGGTAATGATGGAGCTGGATGCGGCGCGCGTCGCTCCATGGTTCACGCGCACGGCGCGCAAGAGCGTCTACATGTTCGATGCATGGCCGGCGCGGCACCCTGCAATTCTGAAATTTGTCTCCGACTGGGGCGTACAATTCGCCTTTGTCTCTTCGAGGCAGGCCGCTGAGCGTTTAGCGAAGGTGTCCGAGCGTTGCACGTTCATCTGGGTTCCCGAGGGAATCGACCCCGCCCGATATCAGCGCCGGTCATCGCTCGAGCGCGACATCGACGTGCTGCAACTCGGACGGAAGTTCGACGCGCATCACACTCTGATTGCGCCAGCGCTCGAACGCGCGGGCAAAAGTTATGTATACGAGCGTGAGAAGGGGAAAATCATCTTCCCGGCGCGGCAGCAATTCATCGACGGGCTCGCCCGATCCCGAATCTCGATCTGCGTTCCATCGAGCGTGACGCATCCGGAGCGTGCAGGCGACGTCGAGACGATGACGATCCGCTACCTGCAGTCGATGGCGTCGAAGTGCCTCGTGCTCGGACACGCGCCCGCCGAGATGGTCGATCTTTTCGGATACAATCCGGTCGTTGAGATTGATGACGTCAACGCGGCCGGGCAGGTTCTCGATCTTCTCGTCAACTACGAGTCATACCAGCCGCTGATCGAGAAGAACTACGCTTCAGTCACCAGCGAGCACACATGGGACAACCGATGGAGCCGTGTAGCCGCGTTGCTCCTCAGCTGAGACTCACATCGGGAAACCAGAAAAAAAAATGGGGGAGTGGGGTGAGAACTGCCGAGTTACTTGAGTGCTCTCTCGATGACAGGCAGGGATCTGGATATTCGGGGGTTTCGTTTCAGGGGTGACGTCGGAACAACGGGAGCAGTTCTGTCTTCCCGCTCTTAACCCCAAATGAGAAAAGTTTTTAACCCGGTGTCATGCCATGGCTCGAGAGAGCACTCATGTAACTCGGCAGTTCTCACCCCACTCCCCAATTTTTGTTCTGGTTTTAAGCCTGGGAATCAGCCGCAGCTGCTGCCTTAGGGATTGTCGTTCGCGGTATGAATGTCTTCCCGATCATGAACAGGAAGAGCAGCAGCAGGATTGCCTGGGGCACGATTGTCTCTACGCTCGGGAAAATTCCCATCGCAGGCACGCTCGGCATTCCGTTCATCAGCGTGATGCCCACCGCATCGCCTTCCTGGAGCTCTCGGATTCCCTTACCCAGGAAAACGAAGGCCATGTAGTACAGGAGAACGCTCGTCACGGTGAAGAAGGGTCGCATCGGTATGCGAACACCGAAGCGGTAGAACAGCGTGAAGATTATGGCAAGTGCGACTGCGCCTGCGACCATTCCAAGGATCAGTGGCACCATAACGTTCGAGCCATCATGAAAGAGCGCCTGATAGAACATCGCGGTCTCTGCCCCTTCGCGGAAAACTGCGAGGAATGCAACAAGTGCGAGCGCCTTACCGCCGCCGTGATTCAGGGCATTTCCGACTTTGTCCTGAATGAACTTCTGCCACTTTGCTGCCTCAACCTTCGAGATGAGCCAGTAGCTCACCGAGAAGAGTACTGCGACTGCGAGCAACATTGTTACGCCTTCGATGATTTCGCGGCTGGTCGGCAGTGTGCGAAAGACCGTCTGAAGAATCACTGCCATTACCGCGCTTGCGGCCAGGCCCATGCCAACTCCAATCCAGATCGAGCGAAGGCGCTGACGGTTGCCTGTCTTGATGAGGAACGCGACTATCGCTCCGATTACGAGGATCGCCTCGAAACCTTCCCGGAGAATGATGAGGAACGACTGAAGGAAAGCCGTCCATCCGCTGCCTGTCGGTTTTGTCAGCTCAACGATTTTCGGAAGATTGAGCACAATCGCATCACGCGCCCGCTGCGCCACAGCGATGTCCCGCCCCCTGAGCGCTCCTTTGAAGTCGGCAAAATGCCGCTCCATCGTCACGACGAGTCCGGGCTGTCTCGCCCGCGCGCGGGTCTCCAGCGACTCGAACGCGATGTACGCGTCCAGCGCCCGGTCACCTGCCGCTTGCGTGCTTCCGGACCGCGCAAACTCGAGGGCACTGTCGAGCAGCGCCACGACGGAATTCGCGGCGAACTCACCTGGAGCTGCTGTCGCGTCGGCTGGTGCGGGTGGCAGTTCCATGCTGACGCCGCGCAATCGATATATGTAGTTGATGACGTTCCAGCGATCCTGAGGCGTCATCGTATTTTCAAAGGCAGGCATCGGCGTTCCGCGAACACCGACGGTCACAACATTGTATGCGAGCGTGGGAGTCAGGTCAGGCAGAAGTTGCGCTGAGCCGATCGGTGGAACGGGAATCGGCGAACCCCTGGCGCCGAGTCCGTCGCCCATTCCGGTTTCGCCGTGACATGATGCGCAGCTCTGCGTATAGAGAACCTTCCCCCGCGCGAGGTCGAGCGCCGCAGTCGGCAGGTCGAGAGCGCCGGCGGATCCGAGTGCACCGTTGAATCTTGCGTGAATTGCCCTTACATCAGCGGGGGTGCGCCGCGCATTTACGGCGGTTGCAAGCGTGTCGAGAACTGCCTGAGTCGCCGGCGCGTTGTAGCCGGTCAGCCGCTGCGCCACATTTTTAGCGTCTCCGAGGAAGTTCGTGGCCTCGACGTATTCTTCCCGGGAAATGAGCTTCCCGGCCGGGTCGACGGCTTTCCCATATTCCTCTACGGCCACGCTGACTATGCTCGATAGCCGCTTAGCGGAGTTTTCCTGCGCGTCTGCAGCCGAACAAAAAACCGTGAAAATTGTCACGGTCAGTAAGCCAGCGCGGATCCCGGATTCCATTGCCGAGTAAATCTATCAGGATAATTCTGTTGCGGGAGAGGGGGGGTTGTATCTTCGTGCTGTGGCAGGGTTTACGAGGCCAGCCGAGTCAGGCGTCCTCGTCGCGGAAGGCGTAGTCTCCGGCCAGTTCCCGGGCCGAGAGTGCTCCTTTCTGGCCGGTTCTCGCTTCGAATCTGGCGACGAACTCCGGGAGTCGTTCCGCGGTGAAGCCTTGGCGTGGGAGCCCTGAGAGCTCGATTGCGCGGTCGATCGAGTCCGGCTCGCCTTCGATTTCGACGAGGTGGTCCATTCGCGGGTATTCCTCGAATCTCACAACTGCGCCGGCGAGCGTGTACTGCGCGATCACGCGCTCGATCTCACGGACGACGATGAGGCCCATATTGGCGAGAATGCGGGCGAGTGCGACCGGATCGTCGACGCGGGTGGACACTTCTTCCCTGACCTTGAAGCCGTCGTCGTACTGCGTCGGTCCTTTCCACTCGAGATATCCCTCACTTGCTCCTTTGCGTGAGTAGACGCGCATCCGGATTACCTGATCGGTTTGCACGAGCGTGCCCAGCTTGTCTCCGTAACGGAGGTCGATCAGGCGTCCTTCGTAGGTGAGGAGTCCACCGGCCGCTTCGACTTTGCGGCGCGTAGCTGCGATATCGTGAACCACGCTTTTGAGTTCGACTTCACGCATTCATGATCCTCTGCATAACGAGATCCGTATCGGCGAGCGTCTCGAAGACGGCATAGGGTTCATGCTTCGAGAGCTCCTCGACCGAGTATCTGCCGGTTGCGACGCCGATTGCGCGCGCGCCGATTGCTTCACCGCATCTGATATCCGCGGGTGTGTCGCCGATCACGATGACCCTGTTGCCTTCCACGACTGCGCCGAGCAGATCCTGCGCCCGGCGTTGTGCGACTGCGGGAAGCTCCGGCCGATGTTCGTGGTCCGAGCCGAATGCGTTCACCTTGAATCTTGTGATGTCGATTCCGGCCGCTGCGAGTTTGGCGCGCGCGCCGTGTTCGATATTGCCGGTGAGCAGTCCGAGCAGAACTGTTTCTTTCTGTTCGAGCCGGTCCAGGAGTTCGCGAACTCCGGGAAAGACGTGTACGACTCGTTCGCCTGAATCGAGCTCCGTTCTAAGGCCGGTGAGATACTCGTCGAGAAGGCGCGGCATTTCTGCGTCGATCTCATGATCTTCGCGGCCTTCGAGCCGCATCGTCTCTCGTACGATCTGCTTGTCGGTCTTGCCATCGTAATGGTATTCACGGCTTCCGGGAGTGCCAAACACCTGCGTCAGCGCGCGCTCCATTGCGATGCGGCCTACTCCACCACTCCTGAGGATTGTGCCGTCTATGTCGAAAAGAACAACTCTCATCTACGTGTCAGAAAAAGTCCGCTCATGATTGTGGCCGTTCCCACTCCCTGCCAGATCGTCGGGGCTTCCCTCAGGAAGATCCATGCGACGAAGATCGCTATCACTGGCTGGAGGTTGGCGTACATAGCGGTTCGCGTTGGGCCGAGCACACGCATGCCGCGATACCAGAAAATGTATGCCAGTCCCATCGAAATGACGCTCGCGTAGAATATTGCCCCCCAGGCCGGGAGGCCAACCTGCGACCAGTCTGTCGCCATCAGTGCCCGTGGTGTCGCCACGAGCATGGGGATCGTTCCCCCGAGCATCGTGAATGCGGAAAGGTGAATCGGATCGAGGCGGCGGGCGTATGGCTGGAGCATCACAGTAAAAGTTGTCCAGCAAAGCGTCCCGCAGAACACGAGCAGGGTGCCGAGGAGAGTTGCCTCGCCGGATGAACGGCGGGCGCTTCCGAGGACGACCAGCGCTACTCCGCACAGTGAAAGCACGATGCCGCCGACGACATTCCTGTTCACGCGTTCGGTGCCTCGCCACCTGCCGGCGATGGCAATGAACGCGGGAGTTGCGGCGATTATCAGTGCAGCATTGCCGACGCGCGTGCGAGCGATACCCTCTACGAAGAATATCTGGTAGAGTCCGTTGCCGAGGACCCCGAGGGCGATCAGTGCAAGGATTTCCTGGCGGTTCGGCCGGCGATTCTTTCGCATCGACGCGACGGCGAGCAGAACCACTGCTGCAATTCCGACGCGAAGTCCGGCAAAGGCCAGGGGCGTGAACACCTGAGTACCGTATTTTACGACGCTGAAGTTGATGCCCCAGATAAGAGCCATCAGTAGTAGCAGCGCGTCAGTCTTGCCGAATTTCGCTGGTGCCTGGCTCTGAGTCATTCGTGCATAAACTAGCTGGTACGTGTTGTCTCCTGCTACTTTCTGCAATGCACATCTCATTTGCCGTGTTCGCCGACGGAGCAAACCTTTCGCAGGAAGGAAAGCTCAACGTACTTGGAGTATTCGACGCGCTCGCTGTCGGTGGATTTCCCTCACTGCATCCGCGCACACATTTTGTCGTGCGTCTCAAGGGCACCGTCGAGGATACCGGCGCTCACACCCTGACTTTCAACTGGGTCAACCCTGCGGGCGAGGTGTTGTGGTCATCGGACGGCGAGCTGAACGTTGCGCCGGGCGCCAATCCGGCGATGGACATGGACCTGCCGATCATCGCGGTCATCGATCTGCCGCTCAATCTTGCGGGCATCTACACGATGCAAGTTTCGCTCGATGGGGATCTGACCGCGGAGGTTCCGCTGCACGTGAGCAATGCTGCTCAGGTCGTGATGCCAGCTCCCAAGGGTATGGTCAGCTAGTTACTGGACGCGGCGTATCGCTGGAATGCGTTTCACAACTGAAAGGCGTAACTACTGAAACGCGTAACTACTGAAAGGCGAAGAACGCGAAGGTTACGCGAAGGTTCGCGAGAAGGTCGCCGCAGCGGAAAGAGATTTCCGGGTGATAACAGCCGGACCCCGATTGCCTACTTCGCTTTTCTGGGTAAACCCCCACACGACAAAACCTTGTTGGCGAGAGTGGCTTGATCCATCCGAGTGGCGCACCTTGGGCCTCGCGATTCCTTCGCGCAACTTCGCGAAACCTTCGCGTTCTTCGCGTTTCAGCTTTTCGAGTTTTCGAGTTTTTGAGTTTTTGAGTTTTTGAGTTTTTGAGTTTTTGAGTTTTTGAGTTTTTCAGTTCATGTCGCCAGAATCCGCCGCGCGAACCTGAATCTGTCGATCAACCCGCGTGTGTAATCGTCAGGCTTGTCCAGCGACTCGAGGCAGTGTCCGCCCCGCCCGATCGCGAGATGCACCAGGCTCTTCGCTGAAACCGCCATCGTCACGTGAGTGATCGCTCCCTCCGGCTTCTCAGAGAAAAACAACAGGTCCGCCGGCCGGAGATCCTCCATGCCACTTTCGAGATGCACACCCTGCGTCGCCTGCTGCCACGCATCGCGCAGCAGCTTCACACCGTGAAGCGCGTACACCGTCTGCACCATGCCTGAGCAGTCGGCACCCCAGGGAGTGGTGCCACCCCACTGGTAGTAAGTGCCCTGAAAAAGACCGGTTGCAGACGCGACCATCGCATCAGCGTCTGACGGAAACAGCTCTCGCCGCCGGGCAAGACTCACGGTTCGCCCATTGATGCATTTTCCGTCGCGAACGATCGCACCAAGTGGAAGGTCGATCGTCACTCCACGCGAGTCGCGAACGCCGCAGCCGAGTGAGATGTCGACATCGGAATCCCAACCCCATTCAGTGCGCTCCGGCCCATCTGCCATTTCGCAGTAGCCCTCGTGCACCCAGCCTTCGTACCCGTCACCGCCACGAATGCGGAGCCACGTGCGTTCTGTGCCGATTACTTCCGCACAGTGTCCGAACAGCAGCTGGTTTTCCTGGGTCGCAGCTGCGCGTGGTTCGCGCAATACCGGCGCGATCGGGGTGCGCGCTCGCACATGACGTGGACTCAATGCTCGGGCCAGTCCATCAATGGAATCTCACGGGCAGGTGTTGAGGGCTTCTTTTCGATTTCAGAGCAGGACTTGCACTTGAGTATTCCCTTGAAGCTGCACATCACACAGATGAAGGTCCCGCAGTCGACACACGGATAACCTTCTGACGCTCTTTCCTCATTGCCGCACGCGCGGCATTCCATCGCGTCCTTCTCGCGGAGTTCGGTCACTAGAACCTCCAGGTCCGGAAGAAATCGAACCCGAACTGCCTTGGAGTCTGCTGCTGAATCTGAGGCGCGTTGCGAGCGCACGTAATGTCGCTCGATCCCGGCTCGATTCCAGCTTGCGCAGTATAGATCGAGTTGAACCGATACTCCAGCTTCAATCCGAAGTTGTCGCGAAAATTGTTCGCGTTGACGAAGCACAGACCCGTGCTCAAGCCGAGGAACCAGTTGCTGCCGATCTGCTTGCCGACGACGGCGCGCGAGTTCAGGAGGCTGTAGAGATAGGGGTCGGTCGCCTGCTGAGCCTGCGCATCGCTCACTCGACCCGTTTGAATATCGAAGAAGTCGACGAGATTCCGCGGAATCGCGCTCGTGAGGAGAGAGCTGCCATACCTCAGGGCGAACGATGCGAGCTGCGACTGGTACGCACTGTTCGCGTTGTCCAGCGCGATGGCCGGCTCACCTGTGATCAGGTAGCTCAGGAGATCTGACTGGGAAAGCGGAAGATTATCAGGATTGTCGAGGGCAAGGGTCGGCTGTGCAAGCGTGCCGCCGATGTTCACCCTGACCCTGATGTCCCGCAGGTTCGCGCTCCGCGTGTTCGGCTGCCGAATGGTATGAATCGCGCGGATGTCGAGCGTGGGATTCAGGTCAGGCGTTCCGAAGAATCGAAGGCTTCCGCTCTCCACGTCGAATGTCGGTTGCACGAAGGGATCGACAAGGGTCAGGCGGTAAGTTCCCCTGACGGCATTGAGCGTTCCCTCGAGTGCAAGCTGCGAACGGTCGCCCGTCTGCGGACTTCGACCAAGCGTCACGTTGAGTGATCCACCGAGCTTCACATTCGCTTCCGATGAGCGCAGCCAGACAGCATCGCCAATGTTCACGGCCACATTCTCGAGAGTCAGGTTGCGCGCGAAAGCACTCGGCGCTTCGGGGAGCAGTTTTCTGTCACGCGAAAGAAGCGTGTCGACGATTCCGGCGAACTCGGGGTCGCTCAGGTCGACGATGTCCCTGGTGATGAGCTCCGGGATGTAAATCGTACCACGGTCGACGCGAACCGCTCCGCCGACGCGTGCGCCGCTGTAGCGGCCGTCGAGAGTGAGGTCTTCATCAGTTGATATGTCGAGCGAGGCAAGACCCGGCCTCTCGATGATGTGGAAGTTTCTCGCTTGCGCACGAAGCGCGAAGACCGGGTTCGTGTACTCCTCGAGACTCACATATCCCGAAACGCCAAGTGTGCCGCGGCGGTCTCGATTGGTTTCCGCGACCATGCGCTGGATGAACACGGTGTCGCGCTCGAGCAGGATGTCTGCGTTGAGCCTGTCGAGCGTGAGTCCAAGGTTAGTCAGGGTCGCGGATGCGTCCTTGAGCCGGAACTGTCCGTCGATTATCGGCTGCTTCGTCGTCCCGCGAACGTCGACGTTTGCGACGAGCGAGCCACGCGCCCGCTGGAATCCGGGAATGAATGCTTCGAGTACTGCTATGTCGACGCTGTCTGTGCGCACGTTGCCCCTGACTGAATCACCGGCGAGGCTGACGCCGCGTATCGCAAGTCGTGCATTGCTCGAATGCCGGAGAAGTAGCGAATCGAGTGAGCCACCACCCGGAATGAGCCTCACATGCGCCGGCGATTCCAGCCGATAACTGCTGTTCTCGGCAACGGTGACAGCGCCCGAGTCGAGCGTCACCATCGTCGTGTCGCCGATTCGCTGAGCGGCACCGCCGAGGGTCGAGATGATTCCGCCTTCGCTGGCGAGGCGCGCGGTGAACGTGGCACTCGTCGCCGATTTTACGGTTGCCGCTGCATCCAGGGACGTAAATCCGACCGGACCCGCTCTGATCGTATCGGCCTCGAGCGTTATCTCCCCGGCAGGCGTATCCGGCAAGCCGGTAAGCGCGAATTTTCCGCTGATCCCTTCGACGGTCCTGCCATCGAGGAATATCTGGCGCCCAGCAAGAGTGCCCTCGAGTGAGAGCAGGTCCTTTGTGCCCTTGAGCTCGCCCGTGACTCGCACTGCTCCACGCAGCGAATCCGTCGCTATCGACGTTCGCTGCCCGATATATCGTTTGACATCGGCAAGCGAATCGACTGACACATTGAAGCGGAGATTGCCTTCCATCCCCTCGATGAGTCCAACGCTTCCCGACGCGCTCGCTGATGCGACGTCGCTCTTGACGACGAGCGTGTCTATCCTCGCGATTCCGTTGTCGAGCCGGAAACTCGTCCGCGACGATGCGATGGCGAGACGGTCGACCCGACCGCTCATGTTGCCTGTGATGGTTCCCCTTCCAACAACAAGCGAGTCACCGGCAAAGTCGATTGTATAATCGCCACCCACAAGCGTGACAGGAGCCTCCGGGTTCTCGAGGAGCGTTCGAAGGTCGATGTTCTGGAACGTGCCTGCCCCGTTGGCTCCGAGCTCGGGCAGGTTTGCATCGACCTTGCCCGCATATGTGATCGTTCCGCCGACGCCTGTAAATGAGGCCTCGACGTCGAGATCCTTGGGCTGCCCGCGGATCTTCACAGGGCCGGAGTAATTGCCGCGAAGCGGAATGTCAGGATACGACCTGGCCAGCGTAGTCATGCTGACCGGCGCTGCCTCCAGCTCCATGTCGTATGACATGTACGTGTCGTTATCAGTCATCCGGCCACTGCCGGTGAATCGGGATGTCGGCAGAATGCCATCGTGATGGACGATGTCGGCGTTCGAGAACCTGACGTCGAGCCAGAGGGAGTCCAGTCTGGTCGTACCTGAAACCGTGCCCTGGAGCTCGAGAAACGCCGGACTCAAATAGCGAAGCGTCCTGAGGTCCAGAGTTTCAATGCTGACATCGAACCCGCGAAACACCGTGAGTGCTGGCGTGAAGATGTCGAGCACGCCGCGTCCGGAACCGCGCGACACGGCGCCCGGAACGTTCGCATCGTTGAACGTGAATCGCGTCTCATCGACCCTGAACCGGTTCACCGGGCCGCCAGTCGCGCGAACGGTTCCGTTCAACTGACCCTTCCAGGGAAGCGGCAGAGGCTCTCCGTTGAATACCCGGATGAGCGCAAAGTCGAGCGGCGCCGCGCGGATACTTACGTCCTTCAGCACAAGGACCGGCCCCCCGACGCCGTACGTCATGTTGCCTGTCAGTCGCGACTGGGTAGTACGCACATCCATGTTCCTGATGGCGTAGTCGATGACGCGCGGGTGCTCAACGTTGTTGATGTGCAGGTCGAGCTTGCCGCCGCCCGACGTGGGAAGCGTCGGATAAACCCACGCGACATCGCTCAACGAAACGCTGTCGCCAACGATTCTGATGTCGTATCGCATAGGGATTCCGCCGCCCCATACGAGCTTCCCCGATGGAACTGTTCCCCGGGAGCCAGCCAGTGCGAATCCGGGCGACTTAAGCCAGACGGAATCCCCAACGTGCTTCACATCCAGCGCAGCACTTTTTATCTGCAGAGGCGGATCCGAGGAGTTCACGGTCACGTTCGCGATCCGGAAAAACCTTCCGACGGTATCGGGATCTGCAATTCGCACGTAGGAGAGCGCCGCGTTCAACTCGGTGAATCGGTAGATCTTCGTGAAGCCTTCGTCTGTCGGGCGGACTTCACTGCGCCACTCATTGCCCTTCATCGGGCGCGTGAGCGAGCCGAGGGCGTAGGCGACCACGCTGTCACGCTTGCGGGCGCTCAGCGTATCCGAGGGACGCCACTTGAGGCCAACGCGAATAGTTGCATCGCGCACGTCGGCAGAATCGATGACGATGAAGTCGCCGAATCCACGCTGAGTTCCCGGCGGACGCTTCGGCCCCGACGGGAATATGCGCTGGTAGTTCCACTTGCCGTCGAGATGCTCGTGCAAACGAACCACTGGTCGCGTGACCTCGACGTGACTCAGGAGAATCCGGCGATCGAAGATGTCGCGCATGTCGTACTTCACGCGCACGGGACCAGTCCGGAGGAACAGCGAGTCCTTTTCGTCACGGATCTCGATTGAATCGATGGTCACGCCGCTGAACAGCCCGCCGCTGATCCGCCCCACATAGAACGAGCCGCGAACTTTTCCGTCGAGCCACGACTGTACGTACTTCCTGACCTGATTCTGGCCGAATCCGGTCTGCGTCAGCGAGAAAACTCCGGCCGTGATCACGACCAGCACCATGAGAAGCGCAATTGCACTCCAGGCAACGATGAGTTTGCGACGCGACACTATCGCCTCAGAATGCCTGGCCGATGGCCAGGCTGAACGTGAGTCGACTGCCGAAGCTGTTGCTCGTGCGCGGCCGGAATGTCCTCGGACAAACTCCCTCGTCCTGCCTCAACGTGCCATCGTCTGCGAGATGCACCCGAAGCTGCCGCTGCGGATCAGAGCTGAGGCTGAGGCACGGCAGCGCACCTGCAGGTGAGCCGAGCTCATCGGTGGGCGAGCCGCCGGGGACTTCATAGTAGAGCGGACCAGCCGGAAGCCTGTACGGGTTGTATCCGACCACGAGACGAACGGGACCGACGGGCGAGAAGGCCGTCAACTGAACGCCAGGCGTAACCTTGATCGAGAAGTTCTGGAGCCGGTCACGCCGGCCACGTGTCCACACATCGCCAGCGTCCGCAAACACTGTCCACTGCAGGAGGTCCGGCAGGAACGGGCTGGGCATCCTCAGCTCGAGGTTGCCGAGAATCAGCGAATTACCACCGGTCGGCACGGCGCGGCGGATGTCCTGCGCGGAATCAGGAATCGCGAAAATGCTGTCAGTGCCATTCGGCAACACACGCAGTTCGTAGTCGCGGGCGATGTATACCAGCGAGCCAAGCTCGTTCTGTGAGAAACCGCGCATCGAGTTAGGGCCGCCGGCGTAAAGTCGCTCCTGCGGCGGAATGAACCCCGTGACGTTTCCGAACGTCCTTCCGACAACCGCGCCGCCTCGCAGCCTGAACGCCAGCACCGTCCCCCCCGGCTGTCCCCAATACTGCGACCGCTCGGCGATCAGCTTGTTGAACTGAAGTGCTGAATCTGAAAGTATGTACGACGATGCATGACGGGCTTCGATGCGGAACTGATAACCACGCGACGGCGACACGAGATTATTTGTGCGATCGCGAGAGATTGCCGCGCTCACGACGGCCAGACGCTGTGTCTGCTGTACGCGCCGCCTGTCCTCGCGATCGCACAGGTTGAATACCGCACAGAACAGCGCTGGCTGCGCCTCCGTCCGACCTAGATCCACCGAATACGCAAGAGTGATCGGCGTCCTCGGCCATCTCCGGTATTCGAGGGATGCAACACCTCCGATCACAGTCGTGCGCAGGTACGCATTGTATTCGGAGACGCGCTCACTGAACAACGTGATAGTGGGGATCGCACGCAAGCCCGAGAATGCGGGCTGCCTGAGCGTTGCTCCAACGTAATAATTGAGCTTGCTGCTGAATGGATCACGCCTCGCCTGCGGGCAGAGCGCACTCAGTCCGGAGAAGGGATCCCCTGCACCTATTTTTGAGAGACGTGTCGTAAGATCCAGCCGCCTCAGGGTACGCAGGAAATTGTAGTTCGACATCTCCGCCGTGAGACGAAGGCAGTCGAGAGTGCCGTAACCGGCGCCAAGTCGCGCCGATCGTGTCGTGTTCTCGGCGAGAAGCGCGCGGATGTTCAGAATCGAGTCGCCGGGGCTCGCACTGTCATGGACCAGTGAAACGTGCTGATAAGCCTCGGTCCGATAGAGACTCCGCTGTGCCTCCAGGATGTCGTCTTCGCGATAGACATCGCCTTCCTCGAGCCCGATGATGCTCCGCACAACCCTGTCAGATACCTGCCTCCCTTTGTTTCCGAAGGGAATTACCTCGAGCGCAACCCGACCGATTCGGGTAAAGTTGCCAGTCCTCACGGTTATCGTATCGTGAGCAACGCGCATCGAGTCGTCGATGCTGAAGGTGTTGTCGACTTCGACGCGCGGATATCCGCTGTTGCGGAGGCGTCTCGCCATGCTGTCGCGCGCGGCCTCGATCGCGATTCGATCGAAGCGGTTGCCTGCTCCGATCGGGAGACCGCGCACGATGTCGGCGCGGTTCGCAACAGAGTCGAGGCCCGCGATCACGAGTGAGCCGAGCACAGTAGGCTCGCCCTCACTGACGATGAAGTTGACCTCGACCCCGCCCCGCTCGGCGCGAAGAAGCGTGTCGACCACTGCGTCGGCGAATCCGCTTCGCCTGTAGAAGATTACGAGGCGCGCGCGATCCTTAGGCAGCTCCAGTCTGTCGAGACAGCGTCGCGCGGTGAGAGGGAGCCTTAGTACCGTGCGAGCGAACGGCGAAGGAGTGGTGACGATGATCTGCGCCAGCTCAGCATCGGTGAAAGCCGTGTTGCCTGTGAAGCGGAGCCCGGTCACTTCCTGGTCACCGGGGTCGCAGTTCACTTCCTGTGCTGAAGCTGGTCTCGCGAAGATGGTGAAAAGAGCCGCGCAGCCGGAGATCAGAATGGCACGCGCGTACCCGCGTTGCATCAGCTTCCGCGCTTTCGATCCCACGGACCTGCCGGCCCGCTTTTTCTGTCGGGCAGTGAAGGCTCGCGGACGGTCGCAGGAGACGGTACCAGCGGGGTGCGCTGGATTAAGAGTTGCACCAGGTAGAATCCGGCCAGGCCGGCCGCGATACCAGCGCCGATGGCCGGCAGCAGGTCAGAGGCTCCGAGCTGGCGCCTATAATAGTAGTCTTCATTCATTGTTTGACGCCCTTTCGAGGGCCCGATAAGTTCTCGCGGTCTCCCATACAATGTCAACGGTACGACTCATGAACATCCCCTGTAAGGTCCTTCTAATTCTTGTTGTCGCAACGGCATGCACCGGCGGCGAGTCGTCTCCCGCCCGTCAGACGCTGATAGACTCGCGGGATACCTACGACCCGCGCTCGCTCGATCCGGCTCTCTCGACAGACGTGCCCACCGGAAGGGCTGTCGGCTACATCTTCGACGGACTTGTCCGATTTACTCCGGACGCCCAGGTCGTCCCCGGACTCGCTCACACGTGGGACATTTCCGCGGATGGAATGACCTACACGTTTCACCTTCGGAACGGCGTAAAGTTCCACGACGGCCGCCCGTTCACCTCGCGCAACGTCATCAACTCTTTCCAGCGCGTTCTGGACCCCGCGACGAAAGGCGGGCGCGGATGGCCTCTCTTCCCGATCGCGGGCGCGCAGGACTACGCCGCAGGACGGGGTGGCAACCGCATTTCCGGCCTTACCGCTCCAGACGACAGCACTGTGGTTATAAGGCTGAAAGAGCCGCTTACAATTTTCCCAAAGCTGCTCGCCATGCCGGTAGCGCACATCGTTCCGGATTCGGTGCCTGCCAACTTTGGTGAGAATCCGATCGGCACAGGGCCTTGGAAGTTCGTGGAATGGCGTCACGATGACTACCTGAAGTTCGCGCGCAACGACGCGTACTTCGACACACCTCCGAAGGCTGACAGCCTCATGGCTCGCATCGTTCCCGAGCCGAGCACTGCAGTCGCGGAATTTGAAAGCGGCAACGTTGACGTGCTGTACGTTCCCGAGGGTGAGACACGAAACTGGGAGCAGACCGACGAGAAAAAGGCGATGCTCGAGTCTGCCCCGGCGTTGCGCGTTTTTTATGTCGCTATCAACACGACACGCGGTCCGCTCGCAAATGTGAAAGTGAGACAGGCGCTGAACTACGCGACTGATTCGAAAGCCATTCTCGACGGGATCGTGAGCGGCCGCGGCAGTCTCGCCGCCGGCGTCATTCCACCATCACTCGCTGGCGCCGATACCACGCGAGCGGGCTACACGCGCGATATCGCGAAGGCAAAGCAACTCCTGACAGAGGCGGGCTTTGCAAACGGAATCGACATCGAGCTTTGGTCGTCGCAGACTCCCCCGTTCCCTCGCATCGCTCAGGCAATTCAGGCGAACATGAGGGAGGCCGGCATCCGCGTCACTCTGGTTCAGCGCGATGCGTCGTCGATGCGCGAAGCCTCACGCGCCGGCCAGACCGACATGGCTCTCAAGGACTGGTTCGCTGATTACCCCGATGCGGAAAACTTCCTTTTTCCGTTGCTGCACACCGCGAACAGAGGTGTCGGTGGCAATGTCTCGTTCTACTCGAATCCGCAGTTCGACCGGCTCGTCGACGCATCGCATCGCGAACAGGATGAGGCAAAACGCAGCGAGCTCTACAAGCAGGCTGACGTTCTCGCGTTCAACGACGCACCGATGGTCTACCTTTTCTTCTACAAGGAGTTATACGCAGTGCAGCCGTGGATCAGGAACTTCAAGGTTCCGACGATCTTCACGGGCCAGCGCTGGACCGACGTCGAGATCAAGCGCCCGTAAATGCTGGCGTTCATAGTTCGGCGCCTGCTGCTCTCCATCCCGACTCTCATTGGGGTAATGATGGTCGTGTTCCTGCTGTTGTATGTCGCGCCGGGCGACCCGGTGCAGGACATGGTTGGCGAGCGCGCTGACGCCGAGACGATTGCGAGGCTGCGAAAGGATCTCAATCTCGATGAGCCGCTGCCGAAGCAGTTCATCCTTTACGCCGGCGGTGTGCTTAAGGGCGACCTTGGCAACTCGTACATCACCCAGCGACCGATCATCCAGGACATCAAGGAGCGTTTCCCGAAAACACTCCTGCTCGCCGGATCGGCAATGCTGCTTGCATCCATCCTCGGCATAACGATCGGCGTGCTCTCGGCGCGAAATCCCGGCGGCTGGTTCGACAGGATGGGGCTTGGCCTCGCTTATCTCGGAATTTCCTTTCCTGTATACTGGGTTGGACTGATTCTGATTTTGATCTTCGCCGTAACTCTCAAGTGGCTGCCACCGTCCGGTTACGGCGGGATCGAATACCTGGTTCTTCCTGCGTTGGCGCTTGGGTCCCGCTCGATCGCCTTCCTTGCGCGAGTCACTCGATCGTCGATGCTCGAGGTGCTTGGCGGCGACTTCGTGCGCACTGCACGCGCGAAGGGATTGAGAGAACGTGTTGTGATCGGCCGGCATGCGTTGCGGAATGCAATGATTCCGATCATCACGGTGCTGGGTCTCGATTTCGGGTACTACCTGACCGGGTCGATTCTTACCGAGACGATATTTTCGTGGCCGGGCATCGGGCGTTACGTGGTCAACGCAATCGCGCGGCGTGATCTTCCGGCGATTAATGGAACTGTTCTGTTTCTCTCACTCGTCTTCGTCCTGGTGAACCTCATCACGGATCTTGCGTATGCGAAGGCGGATCCAAGAGTTGCCTACTCTTAGCCAAACATCTTCAGCTGATGTAGCAGATCACGAACCGATCCAGTAGCTCGCTTTTATGAGAAAGACATTCCGTGCTGCCGCCGAAAACAGCCGATCGAGCTCCCGCCGCACTGGAAAGCCTGAATTGAGCAGCCCGTCATCCCGCGCCTGGCTCCATACAACATAAACAGTCGAGCCTGGACGATACTGCCACCTCAGGACGGAATTGGCGCGCAGCTGTCGCACCGAGAAGTCAGGGTTTGGAAAACTGAAATCGATGGTTCCATCCCGCTGGAGGTCCACGCTGTACCTGTTGCCGATCGCGTCGAACGTCATGCGGTCGCTGCCGAGGGTGGAGAATCTCCGGTCGAAATCCTTCGACGTCGGAGCCACAACCTCTCTGATTACGCCGTACCGTCCGGAGCTCAGGAACGGCTGCGTATAAATGTCGAGCGAGAGCTGCGGCGAAAACGTGTAGCCGACGCGTCCTGTGAGCGACACGGTCGTCTGCTCGAGACGACCCATGAGATAGTGCGGCGATCCGTTCACCGTCACAGTCCTTATGTATTGATCCTCATCCCGGTTCCACGATGCCGACGGTGTGATCGAAACACTGGCCGCGGTGGAGGGTCGAACTACAATCCCGGGGGCGAAGGTCAACCGGCGCTCAGCCGTCTCTTCCGCGTACCATACGTAAGCATTCAGGCTTCCGCTCACCTTTCGCCGTCGGTTCGTGTTGAGCCGCACATCGACATCCGTATATGCAGTGTTCATGAGCGCAGGCCCGCCACGCAGATCCCACGGCGAGACGCTGCGCTGCCAGCGGGTGGAAGTCAACGAGCCCCCCCACAGGTTCTGGAACTGCGCGCTCAACCTGTATTCGGCCATCGACCTGAAAAGCTCGCCGCCAAAACTCCACGCGGGAATTACGCTTACGCCGGTGCTCCAGTTGCGAACGAGCTTCCCTGCCTTGAAGCTGCGATAATTCAGCGCGGGAGCGAGATACCACGTATCCGAATAGGTGTTGTAGCCAAGGTCGTTGAGCTCGAGCCCTGGAGAGCGAATGCCCCACGTCAGTCCGCCGTACCATTCTCCGGCGATCTTCTGCACCGCGCCTTCGCTCGCCCAGCCACGCATGCTTGTAATGGTGGTATCGTAGGCCGTATGGAACGCATCCGGGCGCTGGAACCGGTGCACGCTGCTGCGCTGAGTAATGGCCAGCGCCGAAGGACTCCCCTCGACAGCGGTGGCAAGAAAAAGCACCCGCGTCTCGTATCGGTTGTTCCCGAAGCGATGCCACGCATTCGCTCCGCCCGCCAAGGACCGCGACCTCATGAAATCCAGGCGGTCGTCATCAAGCTTCCGGAACGTCGACGAACCGATCATTCCAATTCCGCTCTGCCCTTTCCTGAAGTCGCGAACCAACCGGGCAACTGAGTATTGAGTGAGTGGCTCGGTGGGTTCCTTAACAACGTTGCCAAGCGAGTCGGAGAGGTGCGCAGTCGCCCTGGCTGTCACCGCATGTAGAAGACCCAGTGACCATCCGGCGGCGGTTTTTCCCGAGATCTTCGCAGCTCCGAGAATGCGAGCAGTTTCCGGCAGTTCCGTGAACCCGCCTGGGGGAGCGGACACGCTTCGCTGCGGCGGCCGGCCCACGCGCCGGGTGTAGAACGCCTGAAGCTCGGGAGCCATCGCAAAACGGAAAATCTCGGCGCCCTCCGTAAAGAATGGCCGCTTCTCCGGAAAAAATGTCTCGAAGGAGCCGAGGTTCACGACCGAAGGATCGGCCTCGACCTGGCCGAAGTCGGGGTTGATCGTTGCGGTGAGGGTGAGGTTGGACGTGAGTCCATACTTGATGTCCGCTCCACCGGATGCTGTCGCATCGTTGATTCTATAGAAAGGGTTCCCGGCTTCACCCGGCTGCCGCGCGAGCCTCCCGAGCGTGTAAGGCATGATCTCCAGGCGGCGGGAAGACGCGATCTGATCGATGCCCGTGAGAAGGCCGAAGTAGGAGACGAAGCGATTCGAGGCAGGCGTGACCGGAGCCCAGTGCGAAACCTCTGAGAGGCGCGACACGTCGCGACCAAATTCGATTCCCCACGGTTTTTCGACGGACGGTGGCGCTCCGTATCTCAGCTGCGAGAAAGGAATCCGGAACTCGGCGATCCAGCCCAGTGAGTCTATCGATGATGCGACTTCCCATACCGCGTCCCAGTTGGTGTCTTCGCGAAAGTCTTCGTAGAGCAGTGCGTCGTACTGAATGCCTCGGGGTGTTGTCGCGAACTTGAAGGCAGTGCGGCGGTCGAGGTTGCTGTCGATTCCGATGGTGACCCAGTCCGCTGGTACATTGCCGTCGTCGCGGCCAGTCAGCGGCGCCCCGATGAGGTGTGGCTGGGAGTCGAACATCCGCATGCCGACGTAGAGGGCTGCATCGTCGTAAAGAACAATGACTGTCGTTCGCTCAGTTGCGAGTACGCCTGTCCTTGGCTCGCGCTGCACGAAGTCGGTTGCAATTCCGCCCAGCTCCCAGGCAGCGTCTGTGAGACGGCCATCGATCTGCGGAGCGGGTCCTGAGATTCGTTTCGTGATGAGCACTCGGGGAGCGGTTGCTCTCGAGGTCTCGTCCTGCGCAGCAATACGCGCGGGCGAAAAGTTCATCACCAGCAGCAGCAACATCGAGAGACTGAGAGCTACGCGCGGCTGGTGGTGAACGGTAGTTGCTTCTGGAGGGGGCATTGGGCGCCAAAGATGTATCAAGCAAACTGGCTCCACCAGCCGACGCGAAAAAAACTGCAGCTGCAGCGCCTCCAGTCGCGATCAGGCCTGGGTGTTGCAAATCGCCTTCTACTCAAAGCCGGGCGCGCTCGAATGGGAGGGAAAATGAATGAACAAAAGCCAAAAATGGGGATGAGTTGGGGCCGGTTTGGCGCAATGATCGGGACGTCGACAGTGGTGATGTGGCTCCTGATGTATCAGCTGGTATACGAATCCGATCACGTCATGTTCAGCATGAACCGGCTCATCGCCTCCCTGGTGATGGGATGTGTGATGACGGTGATCATGCTGGGATTCATGTGGTCTATGTACAGCGGTACCGGGATCAAGGGGTTCGTTCTCGCTGCTGCATCAATTGGTGGACTTGCCTTGCTGCTGGTAAATCGCAGCCAGGCTTTGATAACCGATGTGTCGTTTATGAAGTCAATGATTCCTCATCACTCGATCGCGATAAACAACTCGCGTAAAGGCCGCATTACCGATCCACGCGTGCGTAAACTGGCCGACGAAATAATCGAGGCGCAGGTTCGCGAAATTGCGGAGATGAAGCTGCTGATTGCGGACATCAACACCCACGGAAAGCGCGGGAATACGAGGCTGCCGGCACGACCCACCGGCACCACAGATGAGATGCAGTCAAAAATCCTGGAAGCGGTCAGGTAGGACGATGATCCAGCATCAGCTCGCATAAGGGCTTGCCCTGAGCCTGCCAACCTCTGGCTAGTCGTCCTTTTGCCCGAACACCGCAAGGTTCGACGAATGCCCCGGATTCACCTTCTTGTCCGGATAAATCCAGTGGAATGCCTGATTTACCGCAGTCGCCGCTTCGGCGAACCCTGTCGCGATCAGTTTTAGCTTGCCTGGATATGCAGTGATGTCGCCTGCCGCGTAGATGCCGGCACGGCCTGTCTCCATCATCGAGTTCACGACGATCTCGTTTTTTTCGAGCGTCAGCCCCCATTCCTTGAGGGCGCCGATGTCACTGACGAACCCGAGCATAGGCAGGATGACGTCTGCATCGAGCTGCCTGGGTTCCTTTGTCTTCACCTCGCGAACGATGATGCCGGAAAGCTTGTCGCCATCGGCAAGCACGTCGTGCAGCTCGTGGAACGGCAGCAGCACGGTCTTGCCCGCCGCGACCGCCGCCTGAACTTCAGTGACTGTTGCACCGTGCGCCCGATACTTGTCGCTGCGATGAACGAGAGTCACTGACGCCGCGCGATCCCGGAGTTGATGGCACCAGTCGAACGCGGAATCGCCTCCGCCAATGATGACAATGCGCTGCCCACGGTACTGATCGGGGTCGATCACGTTATCGAAAATGCCCTTGCCGTACCACGCCTCAGCACATTGCTGCGGGAGCCTGCGCGGCGAGAAGGCGCCAATGCCGGCCGCGATCACAACGGCGCGCGTTGGGAAACGATCGGTCTCGGTGACGAGGACGAAGTGCCCGTCTTCCTCCTCGAGTCCAATCACGTGTTGCCCGAGGTGCGACGGGAAGTTGAACTGCCGGGCCTGATCGGAGAGGTCCCGAACCAGGTCCTTTGCGAGAACCTTGGTGAACCCTGCGACATCGAAGATGTATTTCTCGGGATAGAGCGCCGTCAGTTGCCCGCCGAGCTGCGGCAGGGTGTCGACAATCTGAGCGGTCGCGCCGCGCATGCCGGCATAAAATGAGGCGAACAGACCGGTCGGCCCGCCGCCGATGATGGTGATGTCGGTAGTCTCATGCATTTGCGGAATATAGCGTTTGCCGGTTGTGGCTCCCAAAGGTCCGGCCGCGGAACACAAGGTTTCGTCGGGCCCCCCGACCACCCACATTTCGGTGATGAAGATTTACACCAAGACCGGCGACACCGGTCAGACCGGGCTCTTTGGCGGTGGCCGAGTTTCGAAGGACGACCCCCGCGTGGAAGCGTACGGAGATGTCGACGAGCTCAACGCGGTTCTCGGCACCGTTCGAGCTGTCGAGATGATGCAGCGGATCGACGAGGTTCTGGTTCCTATCCAGCGCGACCTGTTCAGCATCGGCTCGTTGCTGGCCACGCCCGATCTCGAGAAGATGCACGATCATCTATTGAAGGCACAGATCGACGATGCCCGGATTCGCGACCTCGAACACGCAATCGACGACTGCGACCGGGAGCTTGAACCGCTTCGTGCGTTCATCGTCCCTGGCGGAACACCAAAGGCTGCCGCTCTTCACGTAGCCCGGACGGTGTGCCGCCGCGCTGAACGCCGGGTCATTTCCCTTCAGCGGGATGTGGAGATTCCGGCAATCGTCGTCGTCTATCTCAACAGGCTGTCGGATCTCCTTTTCAGCCTCGCAAGGGTAGCAAATGCGAGAGGTGGTGCGGGCGAGGTTACCTGGTAGTGGCCGGGCTCAGTCACCCGACTAAAGTCGAAGCTGGATCGCTGGCCCATCTTGGAAGGTTCGCGAAAGAAACTGCCCCCGCTCACCGCTACGCGATTATCAGCGACAGCAATGTCGCACCACTATATGGAAAGGCCGCGGCACGCTCGCTCGGGATAGACGAATCGGAAATTCTCGTGGTTCCCGCGGGAGAGTCGAGCAAGACACGCGGGACCTGGGGATGGCTGACCGACGAGCTGATCAACCTCAAGTTCGGCCGCGACTCGGCCATCATTTCGCTTGGCGGCGGGGTTGTCTGCGATCTTGCCGGGTTCGTCGCGGCGACCTACATGCGCGGGATTCCGATAATTCACGTGCCGACCACGCTGCTCGCGATGATCGATGCATCGATTGGCGGGAAAACTGGCGTCGACACGAAGTTCGGGAAGAACCTCGTGGGGTCCTTTCACCAGCCATCTGGCGTTCTCGCTGACCCGCAACTGCTTGAAACACTTCCACTTAGCGAATTGCGAACGGGATTTGCCGAGGCGCTCAAGCATGGCGCGATCTCGGATCGGCGTTACTTTGATTCCGTCGTTGGGGCTATCCCTGGCGTGCTGTACGAGGATGGGTCTCGAGGTGACTCACTCACGGGGATCATCGTCGGTAGCATAGAGATCAAGGCTGGCATTGTCAGCCGGGACGAGCGGGAGGGCGGCCTGCGAAAGATTCTGAACTTCGGGCACACCATCGCCCATGCCGTGGAGATGCTGAGTGATTACACGCTTGCGCATGGTGAAGCGGTGTCCATTGGAATGACCGTCGAAGCGAGAATGGCCGAGCGGATGGGTGTCGCAGCTCCGGGGACCGAGCTCGAACTCCGGCAGGCTCTCCAGACTGCGGGCCTTCCTGTAAGCCTGCCGAAGGGTCTGACCGCCGAGCGGATTCTCGAGGCTACCCGTTCTGACAAGAAGGCGCGTGCCGGTTCGGTGCAATACGCTCTGCCGGAGAGGATCGGACGAATGGCGGGTTCGGCTACAGGGTGGGCGATCGATGTCGATGACCGCGTGGTGCTCGAGGCTCTCGCGTGAAACGCGCTGACGCCCTGACTCTTGTGCTCGCAGTTGCAATCGCCACTGCGTTCATCAGGACGGGCGCAGCCACCTTGCCAATCGGACGAGCGGCGATCAAGCATGCTCCGATCGTCGTTTATGCAGAGCCGTTGCTCGATCCGCTGGTTGTCACCGCAAAAAAGCTCATCAAGGAAAGGGGGCAGTTCCGGAGAGCAACCGCGTCAGAAGCGATTCGAATGCGGGCGGCGGGAATAGTCCCCGATCCGAGTCGGTTCGCCAGGGCGCAGGCGGGAGAGGAGATTCCGGTCAGTCTCACGCAGTATTGTCTCAAAGGTACGACGCGCCGTGGGAGGTTCGTCCGGCCCGGAATCGTCGCCGCCGATCCGCGGATATTTCCGCTCGCGAGATATGTGGAGGTGTTCATGGGGAAACGGTACATCGGCAGGTTTCTCGTTGACGATACGGGCGGAAACGTAATTGGCGCGACGCTGGATATCTGGACGCCGTCGTGCCGGCAGGCTCGGCGTTTCGGGCGGCAGCATGGACGCGCTGTCCTGGTCGCGAGGGAGGTAGAGCATATCCTTCCTTCGACTCTGAGCGAGATCGATATCATCCCTGATCTTCGGGCTATTGGGGACCTGTTCGAAGGGCTCGCCCGGAAGTGATGGCGGACTGCGGACTTTCGGTAATGGCCCTCTAATTGCCCTGTCCCTCTTAAACAGCGAGCGAGGCTCTATGTCGTCATTCAGTACATATCTGATCGGCTTTATCGTTCTTATCATTGGCCTTGCCGTTGGCGCTTACCTGGTCGGCGTGCCGTCGACATGGATCGCGGTCGGTGTCATTGTGATGATCGGAATCGGGATTTTGAGCGCAACCAGCCGAACAAAGACCAAAGATCCGCCGACGCAGCCCTGATACGGCGTTCCACATCACAAATAGTTTTGGCATGAAACGTGGCTGTTGACCGAATCAAAGCCCGGGATTATCGTGCGCCCGAGAAAGGTGACTGCGAGCAGATGATGCGCTTGCGCAAACAACCCAACCGGGCCGCGAATGCAGACTTCGACCGAGAGCAAGTCTAAAGGCTTTTTCCGTTCGTCCCCCTCCACCGCATTCGACCAGTACCTCCAGGACATTCAGAAGCTCCCCCTGATCACCGACGCCGAAGAAGAGCGTCGGTTGGCACGTCGTGCCCAGGGAGGAGACGAAAAGGCGGCAGAACGACTGGTCACCGCCAACCTGAGATTTGTAATCTCGTACGTGAAGAAGTATCAGGGCCACGGACTCGATCTATCGGAGCTCGTCGCTATCGGTAACGAAGGGCTTCTCAAGGCGGTCCGGAAGTTTGATCCGGAACAAGGCGTAAAGTTTATTTCATACGCCGTGTGGTGGGTTCGGCAGGCAGTACTCAAGGCCCTCGCAGAACAGACCCGCTCAGTCAGAATTCCCCTCAACCAGAATTCCCAGCTAATCAAGCTGGCCCGCGCTCAGACAGTTCTTTCCCAGGTTCTCAAGCGCGATCCCACGGACAACGAAATCGGCAGACTTCTCGAGGAAACTCCGGAAGCAGTTCGTTCTGCCAAGCAGATGTCCGCGACTGAAATCTCACTCGACGCGCCAATCGATCGCTCCGACCGCGAAGCCTGCACCCTCGGAGAGCGTTTTGCCGGCGTCAACGGTGACGAGATCGAGGAAGTAACCGACTTCCATCTAATGAAGGAATTCATCGACAAGGTGTTCAGGAAATATCTGACGCCGCGCGAGAGGAAGATCCTTCACCTGTACTACGGGCTCGAGCAGGGCTCGGATGCAATGACGCTGGAGAAGATCGGTGCGCTGATGGGAGTCACCCGCGAGCGCATTCGTCAGATCCGCGAACGGGCTTTCGAGAAACTGCGAGAATCGCCGGATGGCGCGGCGCTTTCAGGATTCTGGAAGACGGCCGACTAAAAGAAGGTCGTCACCCCGGTGTCGAACGCTCAGCGCATCCCGGCGTTCGTCAATCCGGAATCCGGCACCGCAGAAGGGGCTCGTGACGCATTGCGCGTTTCGGGCCTCTTCGACATCCGGGAAATCGATCCGTCGAAATTGAAGGAAGAGATAACGCGCGCAATTGACGCCGGCGCGAAGCGCGTCCTCGTTTCAGGCGGTGATGGAACTATCAGGTCCGGTGCCGCTGTTGTCGCGGGAAAGGAGATCGAGCTCGCGGTGATGCCCGCCGGTACTCTCAATCACTTTGCGCACGACCATGGCATACCCGTCGATTTCGACGAGGCCGCGCGAGTCGCCAGCGGTGATATCATCGAAGCGACGGACGTAGCATACGTCGGGGACGAAATCTTCCTCAACACCAGCTCGATCGGCGCATACGTGACCTTCATGCGCCAGAGGGAGCGACTGGAGCGCTATTTCGGTTACCGTATTGCGAGTATGCTCGCATCAGTAAAAACTTTCTTCTTCCTGCGGACATTCACGCTCGAGCTCGAAATAGACGGCGTGAAGAAGTCATACCGGACTCCCATGGTTTTTATCGGAGTCGATGAACGGGAGCTGCAGATGCCCACTCTGGGCAATCGTATTCCCGGCGGGAAACGCGGACTCCACGTTCTGGTCGTGAGCAGCCGGGCGAAGACGCGATTGCTGCTCCTCGCCTGGGAGGCCGTGAGCCGAGGCGTGAAAAGCGCTGCACGCACACCTGAGCTCGACAGCTTCATCGTCGACAAGTGCACGATCTCGATGCGGCGCAGCACCACTACAATTGCGCTGGACGGCGAGGAGGCTGGCGTGAAAACCCCGCTGGAGTATCGCATCGAAAAGGATATACTCCAGGTCGTCAGGGGCTCTGAACAAGCGAGGGAAGCCGCTTACCCCGCCGGGCAGGAAGAAACGTGATGAGGCGGGTTCCGCTAAACTCATAGATGCGCGACAACAAGCTGGTCGAGAAGCTCGAATCGATCGTCAGCGAGCGATTCGTGATGCAGCGCGAGAGCGATCTCCTCGTCTATAACTCCGACGGCCTGCCCGGTTACCGGAGAATGCCGCGCCTGGCTGTTTTTCCAGGCACTCGCGAAGAAACCATCGCCGTCGTCAGGGCCCTGGCGGAAGACGGGATTGCATACGTGCCGCGCGGCGCCGGCACCGGTCTCTCCGGTGGAGCGCTCGCCGACGATGTAGTGCTGCTCGGCCTGCATCGGCTCAAGCGCGTGATCTCCATCGACAGGGAGAACCTGCGCGCGGTAGTCGAGCCCGGAGTTGTAAATCTCAGGCTCAACCGGACGGTTGCGCCTTACGGGCTGCTCTACGCACCCGACCCCTCGAGCGAGGCGGCCTGCACAATCGGTGGCAACGTGGCCGAGAATGCTGGTGGGCCGCATTGTCTCAAGTACGGCGTGACGTTGAATCACGTAATCTCGATCAACGCAATTCTTCCCGACGGGGAGATCGTCACGCTGGGAAATCCGGAAGGTGAAACTCCCGGCTTCGATCTGCGCGGCGCATTCATCGGGTCTGAGGGATGTTTCGGCGTCGCCCTCGACGTAACTGTGAGACTCACACGAAAACCCGTGGCGATTCGTACGATGCTTGCGGATTTTACGTCAGTCGACGAAGCGGCCCACGTCACATCGGCGATCATTGCTTCGGGAATCGTACCGGCTGCCCTCGAGTTCATGGACGGCCCGACGATCCAGGTGGTGGAATCTTCGGTATATGCGGCCGGTTATCCGGCAGACGCGGCAGCGGTTCTCCTGATCGAGCTCGATGGAATTGCTGAAGGTGTCGATGCTGATCGCGACACTGTCCGCGACATCTGCATGGCGGGCGGCGCGCGCAACGTAATCGTCGCGCGGAACGACGCGGAGCGAACCCGCCTTTGGCAGGGGAGGAAGAAAGCTTTCGGGGCGATGGGACGGATGGCGCCGCACCTCGTCGTGCAGGACGCGGTCATTCCGCGCACACGCCTCGCCGAGGTGCTCCAGAAGATCCGTAAGATCGGCACCGAAAACAGGCTCACTGTCTGCAACGTATTCCACGCCGGCGACGGAAATCTTCACCCCAATATTCCGTACAACGCTGACGATCCGGACGAAGCAGCTCGCGTCCACCGTGCGATGGGTGAGATCATGCGCGCATGCGTCGCCGTCGGTGGATCGATAACCGGTGAGCACGGTGTCGGCCTCGACAAGCTAGGCTACATCGAGCTCATATTTTCGCCTGAATCGCTTGGGGCAATGTGCAGGTTGAGGGAGGTGTTCGACCCTGAGCACCGCTCGAACCCTGGCAAGGTCGTGCCGATTCATTCGTGCCAGGAGTGGCGCGCGGCACCGGGCGCCAGATGACCGTCACGAATTCCATAGAGGATCTGGTAAGCGACGCCGTCGCCGTCGGTACTCCACTTCGAATTGCCGGCAGGTCGCACTGGAGTGATGCCGGACGCCCGACAAAAGCAACCCGGATTGCGTCGCTCGCGGCGCATGCGGGGATTGTCGACTATGTCCCCGGCGATCTCACCATCACCGTGAAATCCGGCACTACACTTCGCGAAATCGAGCAGGCTACCAGCGCGAACGGACAGTGGTTTCCTCTCGATCCCTTCGGCAGTTCCGATGGAACCATAGGAGCTACCATCGCGACAGGATCCTACGGTCCTCTCGCCCATTCCTTCGGTCTCGTGAGGGATCTTGTTCTCGGGATCGAATTTGTGACCGGGGATGCCCGGCTCGTTCGCGGCGGCGGCAGGGTGGTGAAGAATGTGGCGGGTTTCGACCTCGTGCGACTCGTGACCGGTTCATGGGGAACGATTGGCGTCATCACCGAAGCGACGCTGAGGCTGTACTCGCACCCGCCGAGGCCGGTGACGGTTTCGATGACAGTGCCTGAGGGCGGAGCTGCACTTGCGCAGCGGATCGCATCGCTCATGGAGGCACCGGTCACGCCGCTCGCGATCGAGCTTGTCGACGCGCACATCGCAACGCGAGCAGGCCTTCCGGCAAAACCGGCGTTCCTCATTGAAATAGGCGGCAATGAAGCGTCGGTGATGGCGCAACTGGTCTCCCTGTCGCGACTGGGCGGCATGACCGAGCTCAACCACGGAGTGTGGCAGAGCCTGCGCGATATAGAAGATTCAATTCCGGGGGAACGACCGATTGTCATGAGGTTATCAGGGCTGCCGGGGAGTGTGGCCGGAATCTGGAGCGCACTGGCTGCAGCGGTCGCCGGCATTGATGGCGCGGCATTGCATGCGACCCCGTCTTTGGGAGTCGTTCGATGCGTGCTGCCACAGGATACGCCCCTCGATGCAGTTGCGGGCATCACGGGAGCCGCCACCGGCGTGACGGTGATTTTTGAGCGCCTGCCGTCGGTGATGTGGTCAGCCCTCTCGCCCACAATAGTGTCGGACGGACTGTCACAGCGTATCATGAGGGCATTCGATCCGCATCGAATACTGAACCCCGGAATCCTCGGACCCGTGACCTGATGAGCACTACCGAACTGCGCGAGGAAAAACCGGCTCTCGCCGACGCAATGCCTGCATGTGCGCTTCCCGACAGTCCCCTGGCCGCTGCGCTGCCGGGAATCAATCAGTGCGTTCACTGCGGGTTTTGTCTACAGGCGTGCCCGACGTACCTGACGCTGGAGGATGAAAATGAAAGTCCGCGCGGCAGGATATTTCTCATGCGATCGCTGCTCGAGGGGACCGTCGCTCCCGACGATGAACGCGTCCATGCCCACATCGACAGGTGCCTGGGATGCAGAGCGTGCGAGCCTGCGTGTCCGTCCGGCGTCCCATACGGACAGTTGCTCGAAGCAACGCGAGCGACATTACGAGAGGCGAAGCAGCCGCCGTTCATCGCCCGCCTGATTCTTTTCGTGTTCGCGAATCCAGTCCTGCTGCGCATAGCGATGTTCGGCTCGCGCTTGCTCGCAGCGACGCCGTTGCCGACGCTGCTGGCCCGTACCAGCGGGCGTATGGGATTCGGAATGGCAATGCTGGCTTCCACCAGCACACCGCTCGAGCGCGATCCGTATCAGACATCTAACGAGGGAGAGCGTGGAGTTACCGCAGTGCTGCTCGGTTGCGTGATGGAAGGGCTATTCACCGAGACTAACCGGGCAACTGAGCGAGTCCTTCGTCACAACGGATACAGTACGACTAATGCTCCGGGGCAGGGCTGTTGCGGCGCGCTCCACGCACATGCCGGTGACCTTGAAGCTGCGCGCAAGCTCGCTCGCCGGAATATCGCTGCGTTCGAGAAATCTGGATCCGAGTTTATCGCTGTCAATGCAGCCGGTTGTGGCGCGATGATGAAGGAATACGCCCACCTTCTCCAGGACGACTCCGGGTGGCATGAGCGTGCAGCGTCCATCAGTTCCCGGGTGCGCGATGTCAGCGAGCTGCTCGCAAGCGCCGGCCCGGTCCCCGGCCGTTCCCTGCCCCTCAAGGTCACGTACGATGCACCGTGCCATCTCGTGCACGCGCAACGGGTAGTCAATCAGCCGCTGTCAGTGCTCGCTGCCATCCCTTCGCTCGAGCTAACGCCGCTGCATGATTCGGAGAACTGCTGCGGAAGCGCGGGAATCTACAATCTCATCGAACCTGAAACGTCGGATGCTGTCCTGAAACCGAAGCTTGAGAACATTGCCGACACTGGCGCAGCTTTCGTCGCGACAGGCAATCCCGGATGCCTGATGCAGATTGGCGCGGGGCTCATCCGCAGCGGATCCAAAGCGCGGGCGATCCATCCTGTGGATCTGCTCGACGCCTCATACGCGGGGTAAAACACCGCAGCACTGCAAAATCCGGCTACCATCGGGTTAATTGAATTCATGTCTGATGCGAGCGAATACTCGACTCTGCGCTCAGGCGCACTTCTCATCGACCGCAGCGACCGCGTTCGATTCCGGTTTGGTGGTCCACGGGCTGCGGAGCTTCTTACCGGCCTCGTCACCAACGACGTTCTTGCGTTAACACCGGGGCACGGGCAGTACGCTGCAGCATTGACCCCCAAGGGCAAAATCGCCGCCGACATCCGCATCTTTGCGGATGACGAAGGTCTGATCACTGATACTTCTGCACGCGCTGCCCAGAACTGGCGCGACATCGTGAAGAAGTACGTGAACCCGCGCATCGCCCCTTACCGCGATGTCACTGCCGAAACACGCGACCTCGGCATTTTCGGAACAAGGGCCAGGAAGTTCGTCGCGCGATCGCTCGATGTAGACGAGCAGGCTCTCGCATCACTTGCACCATATTCGAGCCTGACGGTGAACTTCGACGGAGCCCGCGCGATGGTAGTGCATGTTGCCGAGCTCGATGTGGAGGGCTACGAGATCATCGCGTTGGCGTCTCACGAGGCGTCACTTCGCGCGAGGCTGCTCGCGGCGGGTGCGATACCGGGCTCACCAAGGACTTATGACGTAGCGAGGATCGAAGCGGGGCGTCCGGAATGGGGAATAGACATGAACGACTCGACTATTCCGCAGGAGGCGAATTTCGATTTACTCGGCGCTATCTCGTATACGAAGGGCTGCTACACGGGGCAGGAAACTGTAGCGCGCGTACATTTTCGCGGACATGTGAACCGGTTTCTTCGCAAGCTTCATTTCGTAAGTGTCGCAATTCCTCCGGCGCAGGCGGAGCTCGTCGACGATACTGGCAACGTTGTGGGAGACGTCAGAAGTGTCGCTGTTTCTCCGCGGCAGGGAGGCGTGGCGATCGCGATGGTACGGCGCGAAATCGCTCCGGGCACGACCCTGAATGCGCGGTGGGATGGCGGCGAGTGTACTGTGCAGATTGCCGATAACGAAAAAGGCGCGACTGGTTAGTCGCGCCTTTTTTGATTCGACCGGAAGAACTACTTCTTGGACGTGTCCATCATCGACATGGTGTCGGCCATCATTGCGGTCGAATCCATCATCATCATTCCGGTGTCCATTGCCGCAGGCGCCGGTGCCATTGCTGCGGTGTCCATCGGGGCTTCATCCTTTTTGGTGCAGGCGGCCAGTGCGAGTACTGCGACGACGAGTGCGATGCGCTTCATTTCGAAAAATCTCCAGTAGAGAGGGGGCCAACGTGGTTAAACGCCGGTCCGTGCACGCTATCGCGATGCCCGTCAGTGGCGCGGCCCAAAAGTTACCGTGTCCGAAGGTAGAGTCAAGTGGAGCCACTGCCTGTTTCCCCAACCGTAACTGACAGGTTTCTCGAGGTTTTCAGGGACACTCTCGTCGCAGTAGTTGAGGCACATCCCCGAAGGTAGATTAAGCGGTCGTCCCCTTGCGCAGTGCGGAGAACCATTGTCATCGAATTTCCCCGAAACATTTGGCGCCCTGAGGCGTTCCCCATGGGCTGATCCTCACTTGTCGGGTCGCTCGGTCAAGGATGAACTGAGGGCTAATCTCCTTCGACGCATCAAGGGCGGTGGGCCGCTTTTTCAGGGGGTCGTTGGCTACGAAGACACGGTCATGCCGCAGATCGTGAACGCGCTCCTTTCACGCCATAACCTCATTCTGCTGGGGTTGCGAGGACAGGCAAAATCCAGGATCCTCCGGGCGCTGACCTCGCTTCTCGACGACGCCATTCCAATCGTCGCGGGAAGTGAAGTAAACGACAATCCGTTCGCGCCGATCTCCCGATATGCCCGCAACATTCTCGACGAGTGCGGCGACGCGACTCCCATCGCCTGGATCGAACGCGACAGCCGCTTTGTCGAGAAGCTCGCTACGCCTGACGTTACGGTAGCGGACATCATCGGCGACGTTGATCCTATCAAGGCCGCGCGCGGAGGACACATCCTCGCCGACGAACTGACGATTCACTACGGAATGTTGCCTCGCGCAAACCGCGGTATTTTCGCTTTGAACGAGCTCCCCGACCTCGCAGGCAAGGTCCAGGTCAGCCTCTTCAATGTGATGCAGGAAGGCGACGTTCAGATAAAAGGCTATCCCGTGCGACTCTCGCTCGACGTTCTCTTGTGCTTCACGGCGAACCCGGAGGATTACACCGCGCGCGGCAAGATCATCACGCCACTCAAGGACCGCATTGGCAGCGAGATCCAGACCCACTACCCGGAGTCGGTGGAAACTGGAATTGAAATCACGAAACAGGAAGCGTGGACCGAGCGCGGCGGCCTCCCGGTACGCGTCCCGGATTTCATCTCTGAGGTTGTGGAACGGATAGCCTTCGAGGCGCGCGACGACAAGCGAATCGACAAACGGTCTGGAGTATCGCAGCGCATGCCGATAACTGTCCTCGAGAATATCGTTTCGAACGCGGAGAGGCGGTCGCTTCTCACGGGCGAAGCAGAGATCGTTCCGCGCATCGGTGACATTTACGCGGCACTGCCGGCGATCACTGGAAAAATCGAGCTCGAGTACGAAGGCGAGCTCGTGGGTGGACACAATATCGCGCGCGAGCTCATTCGTCGCGCGTCTGACGCGACGTTCCAGGGACGCGCGGGCGGACTCAACACCGACGACATCATCATTTGGTTCGATGGCGGCGGCGCGCTTCAGGTGAACGACGACGTCTCCGCCGACTCAGTTGTCGAGGGATTCCGCTCGGTACCGGGCCTGCTCGACCTGGTCGAGATGACGGCCCTCGCCCCGGAGGGCGACAACGCGGTTGCCGCGGCCGCGTGCGAGCTGGTGCTCGAGTCACTCGTTGCGCGCCGAAAAATCTCTCGAAGCGACGCTGGCCTCTACACGCGATCTCATGATGAAAAGCGGAGACGCCCGTATCAGGAATAGATGTCGGTAGTCACGGTCTCGCGGATGTACGGATCGGGCGGCTCGGAGGTCGCCGCGATCGTGGCGAAAGCGCTGGGATGGTCCCTGCTCGACAACGCAGTCGTCGACGCTGTCGCCGCTCGGCTCGGTGTCGCCCCAGCCGAAGTTGCCGCACGTGAAGAAAGGGTCGCTTCGCTGGTCGAACGGCTGGTCGACACCATGGCCCTCGGATCCCAGGAATGGCTGACTCCTCTCTCGGCCTCGAAACGCCCGCCAACAGAGGAGCAACTCGTCGACGTAACGCGGCACATCGTTGAAGAGGCGCTGGCCCGCGGCCCGGCAGTAGTAGTCGGACGCGGCGCGCAGGCAATGCTCGCCGAACGCACAGACGCTCTTCACGTCTTCTGCTACGCAGCGCGCCATGCGCTCATCGCGCGCTCGATGTCACGCGATCTAATCGAGGAAGACGCCGCCGCAAAACTTGTTGACGATACGAATGCGCACCGTGAACAGTGGGTCCGTAAGCATTTCAACAGATCATGGCGCGAACACTCGAACTACCACCTGGCCGTCAACACAGACTCCTTCGGCATCGAAGCCTCGGCGGAGATCATCCTGTCAGCAGCGAGGATGATCCGCCTCTCGCACTGAAGTCTAGTCGCGGGGGTTCGTGGCCCAGACCGTGGCATCTGTGACGAAGCCACGGTCCTCCATCGCCAGCATCGAGCAGATGGTGTGAGCGATGTCTTCGCTGAACAGTTT
>JBBREF010000020.1:0-36276 GCA_038203205.1 Gemmatimonadales bacterium
AACACCCTCTACATCGGTGATCGCGTTCCGCGCACCGACAGGGAAAATCCCGGTAACAAGCCCGATGTCACGGGCGCGCGGGCGCTCGGCAGTTGCCTGCCCATCCGCGAGAATGGGCGAGGCAAACAGCAGTACGGCGGCAGCTACCCTGAAGGACAACAATTGTCCTTCAGGTTTTCGCTACGGCGTCCTTCACTCCATAGAATGCGCTGGCCAGCCGCCCGATCGACCTGTTGTAGTAGAGAATCACGAGCACTCCCGCGAGTGCAACTGCGATCAGAGCAGCATTCACTCCGCCACCGACGCCGGCCCACGTAAGTCCAATCGCCAGTCCGAGGGCGCTGGCAAGGTGGCCAACCGCTGTGTACGCGTTGGCAGGCACGAGCTCCATAGGCTCACCAAAACTTTTCCTGGCAACACTTGCCGCTTTGATGAACAGCGGTACTCCAGCGAGTCCAAGCAGTGCGAACGTCGGCAGGAATCCGAACAGAACGAACACAACCAGCGCAATCGTGGCCCCACCTGCAATCAGCGGGTATACGCGACTCGCGCGCTCGATACCAAGACGAACAACAGCAGTACGCTTCGACACTTCGCCATCGCTGACTGAATCCTGGAATCCGTTGATGAAAAGCACGAGGGCAACGAGAATCGACACTGGAATCGATGCCCACATCGCGATCTGCGGTACCATCCCGGCCTGCACGTACGCGCTGCCATTGACGATGCCGATACCGAAAGCGACTCCCACTGCGATTTCGCCGAGCCCGCGGTTGGCAAGACGGAACGGGGGACCCGTATAAACGAATCCTATGATCAGTCCAGCGATTCCGAACAGAAGAACCCAGGGACGACCGGCAAGCGCGAAGTAAGCGCCGATTGAAGTGCTCAGAATTCCGAACACCAGCATCGCCACGAGCAGCTCGCCGCGCGTTGCAAGACCACGCTGCATCACGCGCGATCCGCCGGTGAAGCCGAGCACAGGCGTCCGGTTCTTGTCATCAGCGCCGGACACCTGATCGTCGAGATCGTTCTTGATGTTCGTACAAGCCTGAAGCGATACGGCAGCAATCAGGGTGAGGAATGCCCAACCCCAGCTCACCGAGCCCGTCGTCGCAAAAGCAGCAGCGACACCAACTGCAACCGATGCTGCACTCGCAGTCAGTGAAGCCCACCGGATGGTCTCCTTCCAGACTCCAAGCTTGCGGCGAAGCAGGCTCGTGTCGGTCTCAGAGTCGGCGTATGATCCGCCAAAATCGAGAATCGACGGCGGCCGCCCGGCAACGATCTCACCAAACACGCGGTGCTTCATGAACCTCGGCGTAACCCTGACAAAAGCGAGAATGTCGGTCTGGCCAATAGACTCGAGATACTGCACGATCGACGACGTTCGCATCGTGGCCTGCTTCGCGCGGTCACGCTCCCACGCGTCACGAACAACTTCGGCTCGACCCGTGACTTCCATTTCCCAGCTCGTGTGCTCTTCGCCGGTCGGCGATTCGTGGAGGAGCAAAGCGACCTCGGGACGAGTGGTCATCTCGCGGATCTTCGGGTCGTTTTTCATCGACGCGAGATAGATGACCGGGCGAGCAGTTGCGTCGTCGGGAATCCACGCTCCGGGATGCATCATGCGCACACGGACCTCTTCGCCGGCGTGTGTACCGACGGCAACCTTTTTTGCGTTCATCAGCGCGTCCTGAATGCGCGCGCGGGATTCTTCGGTGGTAGTCGGCGCTGGGGCGGCAGGAGCTGTCATCTCTTATGGCTCTCTAGTTGAGTTTCGTCATTGAAAGATGACCTTCCCGGCGTGGGCTTTCCAGTTAGTGCACTCAGAAACGTTCACCCCTGGCCTCGCGCACCTGGCTCCCGACCGGCCTGATCCGCGACCACATCGTGAAGAAGAAAAGCCCGATTCCGACAATCTGCGCCAGACCCGCTCCGATTATCAGCCAGCGAAGCGCCATCGATCCAACCTGCATCCGCAGGACTTCGCCGACTATTCGGACACCCGTACCTGAAGCCAGGAGCCAGTAGGCAGCCGACGCGGCGCGCGGGCTGTACCGTTCGTCGGCCTTGTCGGGCCGAGGGAACAGCCAGAGGGCTACGCCAAGGATCATCATCATCACGAACCCAACGAGAATCGCGTGAGTGTGAGCGCTCGCGAGGTAAGGCGACGGGTGGACTCCACGCAGCTCGCGCTCGATGAGCATCCATCCCCCGATCAGGAGGCCGACGCCAAGAAACCCGATCCCGGTTTTCAAAAACCTCCTGACCAGCGAGTGCATCAGCGGGAGACTGGAGCCACAGGAAGGCCACTTTTGTTCGATGGGGCCTTGGGGCGCAACATTCGCGGACCATCAATCGTTCGCCAGAGTAAATACGCAAACGTGTAAGCACCACTTGCGGCGAGAATTCCACCGATCGACAAAATAAACGTGCCCGTCGCGTGATCGCGCACTCTCACGACAAATCCGGTCACCATCAAGACGAGCCCGGCATTCGATATCCACCAATGCGCACCCGCGGCTCTCCGGCTGTGCAATGGGAAACCGGCGAACCGCGGTATTACATGATATGCAACGCCGAAAATCATCATCGCTACGAAGCCAAGCAGCACCATGTGCATGTGCGCTGGCCGATATACGATCCACTCGGGGTGCGCGGCCATCGCCGCGCCAAGGGTCACTCCAAGCGAAAGCCATGTAAGTGCTGCCTTGATGAACGCCTTAACAAACCACTCCATCAGCGGCTGCCGGGACGCGGAGTGATCGTAGCCAGGAGGAGCATCCGGCCCGATTCGGCACGCATGCCATGCAGCTCGTTCGGATCGTACATCACAACCTCGCCTCTGCTGCATCGCCGTTCTGTCGACTCACCAGACAGAATTCCCGAACCATCTAGTACGGTCAGCATTACCGACGACACGCTGCGGTGAGGAGGAACAGCCTGGCCCTCCTCGAGCCTGAATACCACGAGACGGACATCATCTGTGTCGTGAATCACGGCAGTTGCCGGGCGATCGGGACCTGCCGATACTGCAGCCAGCGCCGCAGCCATCGGGTCCAGATCGATCATCGTCCCGCCTCAACCGTGTCGCCGATCGCCCTCTGCAATGCCTCCATGAGCGCTGCTGGATCGGCGCCGACGCTGCGGGCCGCATCCTCGAGCGAAGCCGCGCCACCGCAGCAGGCATCGACTCCAAAAACGTTGAACACCGCTATTGAATCCGGGTGGAGCTTTATCACATCATTGACGCTGGACCCGATGTCCAGATGCGTTTCAGTCATTGTCTGATCCTCACGTGATGTCGGCCGCGCATCGGAAGCCGAGTGTGCTCATTGTCAAACCGCGGCTCAGGCTTGCGCGCACCGCGTAGCGCATGAACCCGGGATAGTTGGATGGGTCTGCCGCGCCAATAGCTGCGCTGGCGCAGGACATGTCGTGCTTGTGGTTTGCTGCGCTATGCTCGTGCGAGTTCGCACGCGTTGGAGCGGATTTGAAGTCCGATGTCCATTCCCACACGAGCTCGTGCATGTCGCGAACGCCGTAGACGTTGCGGAATCCAGCACCTACAGGCTTTCGTGCATTTGCCGCACGGGCGGCATACATCCGGAGCAGTCGTTCTCTGAACCTGTGATCGCGTGTAGCGTCTGCTTTCGTTTCACTCGCTCTGGCTGCGTATTCCCACTCATCGCTGGTTGGAAGCCTCTTGCCCTGCGCCTTGCAGTAGGCCGTCGCTGCAAACCATGATACTCCGGTCATTGGCGATTTCAGTGAATGACCGGTTGAAGAGGCGACCTTCACAAATGCTGCGTAGTCGCCGCGGGTCACTGGCTCCCTGTCGAGCGCAAAGCTTGCAACCTGCACCTTCGATGATTTTGCATCGCCGTAAAGTGTTTCGTGCACGCCTCCGGGAATGACTGCCATCCCCATGATTACGCTCGCATTCCCACCGGAAGCCGAAGCCGACGGTGGGGTGAGAAGCAATGCTCCAGCGAGAAATGCGGCGACCGACATGGGCGTCTATCCCTCGGGTCTAGTTGTCGCCGACGTTCATGCCCTTCACCGCGGCGAACACTTTCTTGTCAGGGGCGCCATTCACAGCGATCAGTCCTAGTGTGCCCTTGTTGAAGGCGCGGAAGATCGAGTGATCGACGAGCACGAGATTCCCTGCATTCTCAGCGGCGAACTCTACGATCGTCGAGCCACCAGCGGGAATGAGAGTCGTCTGCACGTTGTGCTGCGCGACGGATCCGCCCTCGGTGTAAACGTTGTCGAAGATCTCACCGATCGCATGAAAGGAGCTCGTGAGGTTGGGGCCGGCATTACCAACGAACAGGCGGATGCGGTCACCGACATTGGTCTTGAGTGACTTCTCACCGGTCAGGGCGCCAACACTGCCATTGAAGACGACATACGTCGGGCGCTCGTCGATTCCCTTTTCCATATCAAGCGTCTGCAGTCCTGGCTCACCGAACTTCCCCTTCGTGTAGAACTCAGACTGCATGATGTAGAACTCCTTGTCGACCGGCTGCAGGCCTTCCTTCGGCTCGACGAGGATCAGGCCGTACATCCCGTTCGCGATGTGCATCGGCACTGGCGACGTGGCACAGTGGTAGACGAAGAGTCCGGGATTCAGAGCCGTGAACGTGAACACTGACTCCCCACCCGGCATCGTCAACGACGCCTCGGCACCTCCGCCTGGACCGGTGACCGCATGAAGGTCGATGTTGTGCGGCATCGTGCTGCTCGAGTGATTCGTGAGACGAAGCTCGACGAGATCACCCTGGCGGACGCGGATGAACTTGCCCGGGACTGACCCGCCGAACGTCCACATCGTGTACTCGACGCCATCGGCCAGCCGCATCGCCTTCTCGGTCATCTCGAGATTCACTATGACTTTTGTCGCGTGAGTCCGCTTGATCGGTGGAGGAACGTTCGGTGCCTCGGTAAGAACCGCGACTTCTTCACCGACGATCTTGTCTGACGCAGTGCGCAGCTCGAGCGGCGAGCCAAACGCCCCGACTTGCCCTCCGTCTCTGCCGAACGCGGCTGTAACGGCTGCGAACAGGCCGATGATAAGTACAGGTGGAAGCAGTCGACGGAAGGTGATCCTGGAAATGATGCGTGTCACGATTGAAATCCTTTTAAAAGGCGGTTTCTCATCTCGATATGAGAATGCCGTCTTTGGGAGATTCAATCCGTCAGCGTTAGCCGGAACCTCGCTTCGTGCATCGCTGACTCTCGGTCAGGCAATCCCCTACAGGATTTTCTTCCCCTGTGTACGTACGCCCACTTTCGGCAAATCGACATGCTGGAACTACGCAGGGAAAGGAGGCTTGGAAGTGCCAGGAGTTTTTGAGCTGTTCCGCGGTTTCCAAAGAGTCCTGTCGATCCTGATCTCACGGACATCGCTTGCCTCCCCGGTTGACCTTCAAAAACTCCTGGGACTTCCAAACCTCCTTTCCCCGTGTACCTCCAGGCACTCTCGATAACCGACGGGTCTCAGGAACAACAAAAAGCCCCGGCGTTTACCGGGGCTTCCGTAATAGTGTCAGGAAATCAGGCCGCGCGGCGGATCCTTTCGGGCGACGCAGCCGGGATCACTTTGCTCGTGCGTGAAGCAATCAGCGAATCGAGCGAGAGCTTTCCTGCGCCGGTCAGCACCAGCAGCACCGAACTGCCCAGGAGCGACAGCGGGAACTCCACTCCAGCGGGATTAAAGAAGCCTGCGGGAAGATGCACTTGCAGGATCGCAACGATCATTGTGGTTGCGAGGCCGAATGCCGCGAGGCGCGTCAGCAGTCCCGCGATTAGCGCCATACCGCCGAAGAACTCAACGAATGCCACCAGCGGTGCAAGGAGCCCAGCCATCGGTATTCCCATCTGAGTGAAGCCGGCCGTTGCCCCATCCAGCCCGAACACGAAGAGCTTCTGCCCGCCGTGGGCGACAAAGATGGCACCGACGACGATGCGGAGGATTGTGAGGCCGATATTGACCTGACGGTCTGATGCGTTGCTGAACAATGACATTGTGAACTCCTTAAGTGTTAAAACGGTTTGTGTTATCACACGCTTTACTTCAAAAAAACTCTTTCAGGGCGCGTTTCTGATATCAGTCAGGATCTCGATCAGCGTCCTCAACTGGCTTTCCGACAGATGCGCCAGCTGCTTTGCGTTCTCCTGCTCCACCACTGAATCCAGGGAATTGACGAGGTCCAGTCCCTTTGGCGTTATGTGAGTCTTGACCAGACGCCTGTCGTCGGTGCCCCGGGCGCGGGTGACCAGCCCCGCTTCCTCCATTCTGTCAAGCAACCTCGTAGCGTCAGGCATCCGGTTTATCAGGCGGTCGCTAACCTCATTCCGGCAGAGCCCGTTCGGCTCGGAACCCCGCAGGATCCTCAGCACGTTGTATTGCGTGCCGGTAATCCCGTACGGTTTGAGCATCTGCTCGAAGCCGTCGCTGAGCTGATTCGAAGTCCGCTTCAGATTGAGCGACGCCTCCTCAAAAAGCGTCCTGAACGGCTTGTTCTGCTTCAGCTCCTGCCTTAAGTCTGCTGACATGTATTAAATATGTGTGTTATAACATCTAATGTCAAGCCGCCCCGCCCTGCGCTTCAGAATACAGCGGGGTGAGGTCTACGTACACATTGCACTTCCTGACCTTTGGGTCACCCGATCCGGGAGAGTCCGCAATGCGGAAAATCGTGCACGCGGGCACGGTTACGGTGCCGCCATGATGAAGCGTGTAAGTCACGTCTGCCTCCATCACGAGCGTTCCATCTGACCAGGTGGTCCCCGTCGACTCGTGACTGAGCGACGCCATCACCCTGAAAAATCCGGCGATTGCCTGCTCGATGCTCTCACGGCCGACCAGCGGCTCATTGTTGCCGAAGCGAAGCCAGCCGTCATCAGTGAACGCATCGGCGAACGCCTTAGCGTCCTTGTTGTCGACGCCTTCAGAGTAAAGCCTGTGAGCCCACTTCGCTGTTTCATTCATTTCGAATCCCGTGAAGTTGAGCGCAAAACTGTGCATCGCGCCTTCCATCCGCCATGGCACGGAGTCAACATACGCGCGTGGACAACCTGTGTCATACCCTCGTAGGCGCGGCGCTCGCGCGCACCGGGCTTCGCAGCAGGACAGCGCTCGCCTCGGCAACAATGATGATCGGCGCGAACTTTCCAGACATCGACATTCTCGCTGTTCCGTTCGGCCGGGCGACTGAGTTCCGGCGCGGGTGGACTCATGGCGTGCTCGCACTCGTCGTGCTCCCATTCGTTCTGACCGGACTCATGATGCTCTGGGATCGGTACATGCGGCGCGATGGCGAGAAAGTGGTTCCGCGCCAGCTCCTGCTCCTCGCGACAATATCGATCTGGACTCATCCGACTCTCGACTGGATGAACTCATACGGCCTCCGATGGCTCATGCCCTTCGACGGCACCTGGTTTTATGGCGACTCGCTTTTCATCATCGACCCGTATCTCCTGGTCGTACTGGGTGCCGGTGTGTGGCTATCGCGAAGGCGTGAGAAGAGCGGGTCCGCTTCACCGTGGAAGCCCGGACAGATCGCGGTTGGAGTTGCCAGCGCCTACATCGTAGCGATGCTCGTTTTTCAGAATGTGGCCGAGCGTGCGGCAGTGCGTGATCTCCGAGGGACCGGGCTCGCGAGAGAGAAGCTTGTCGTCACTGCGTCTCCAGCAAACCCGTTCCAGTGGCGCGTTCACGCTGATGACGGCGCGCGGTACTCCAACGGAAGTGTCGGGATGCGATCGCGCCGATTGTCGCTGCAACCCGGCACGCTCGACAAAGGCGTCGACAACGCCATAGTGAGGGCTGCCATAAGAAGTCCCGTCGCCAGGCCTTTTCTCGACTGGGCGCGACTGCCCTTCTATCGCGTGCTGACTACTGAAGACGGTCCGGTCGTCCGCATTACAGACGCCCGGTATGGCGCGTCAATTGACGTACCGGTCGATCACAGCACCGACTATGCACTTCCGCAAGACACCCGCGAGCGCAACCTTCCCTGAATGAATACAGAGAGAGCTGAACCGATCATCTGCTTCGAGAACCCCGACTGGGTGAACTCGGTAGTCGACTGGGACAAGATCTACGTGACCGACGAGGACAAGATGCGCCTCGCCATTCGGCTCTCGCGGGAAAACATCGATCGTGGTACAGGTGGTCCGTTCGGTGCAGCGATTTATGAGACATCGGGGCGGCTCGTATCGATCGGCGTGAACAGTGTCGTCAGATACAATAACTGTACTCTGCACGGCGAAATGGTCGCGTTCATGACGGCGCAGCAGAAACTTTCGACGTTTTCGCTAAAGGCGCCCGGACTCCCCGCCCACGAGCTCTTCACCTCGTGCGAGCCATGCGCAATGTGCCTCGGCGCAACCTTGTGGAGCGGAGTGCAGCGTCTCGTATGGGCGGCAACTCGCGATGACGCTGCGTCGCTCCAGTTCGACGAGGGACCGGTGTTTCCCGAATCCTATACGTATCTCGAGGATCGCGGAATCAAAATCGTCCGCGAGGTGCTCCGCGACGAAGCGATGGAAGTGCTGGAGATTTATCGGACCAAAGCAGGTCGTATTTATAACGCCTGAGGTGTTACGCGTCGTTCAGGCCGGCGGCAGGCGGCACTGCTGCCGGAAGCCGGCGGCATCATTTCTGCCCGTGATGTACAGGATTCCACGACAACATTCGGTGATTTTGCCCGACTGAGCGTCCGCCCCGAACCGCGTACTCTGAGGAAACTCAACCTCACGGTAAAGGAATGTCCTCAGACAGCGCAGCACCCACGGTAGTAACTCATATAGACGGCGAGAAATTCGCCATCAGAATCAGGTCGCACGAAATTTTCGTCGACCAGACACTCAAGGGCGGAGGCGAAGATACCGCGCCCACTCCAATCGAGTTGCTGGGAGCCGCGCTCGGCAGCTGCATCGCGTATTATGTGAGACAGTTCCTTCGAACCCGCGACCTGACCACTGACGGACTTCGTGTTGCAGTCGTGCAGAACAAGGCGACAAATCCGACGCGGGTTGATGAATTTCTCGTGAATGTGCTACTCCCCGCGGAAATCCCTCCGAGCTACCTGCCGATGATCGAGCGCGTTATCCACGCATGCCCGGCGCACAACACGCTGAGCATGGGCGCAAGGCTCAGCGTGACGCACGAGCTCCCGGTTCCTGCAGAGGTATCAGTCTAGAGACTTCCCTACCCGCTGCGGGAGTGGCAAGCTTCTCCCGCATGACGACTGATCCAATGCTCGCCGAGGCGGAGGCTGCGCTCCGCGAGGCCAACCTGGCATTTGCTGCTTTGCATCCGGGCGAAGGCCCGGGTCGCCAGCCCGTTCATACTGTCTACGGCGGCGCACAGCTTTTCTCCTCCGATTCGGTTCCGAAGCTAGGCGCGATCGCGCTGCGTGCACTCGACCAGTACGCGCCAGATGCAGCCACCCTCGGGAAAGCACTGGGAATCCAGAAACACGCAGCGCTGGACACGATCGAAAAACGTGTCCGCGAGAAGCTGACACGCGAGCCGATCGAAGATTTCAGGATCGATTTCGAGGACGGTTATGGAAATCGCCCGGACGCCGAGGAGGACGGACATTGTGAGGTAGTTGCCGCGGAAGTAATCAAGGGAATGAATGCGCGCACCCTTTCGCCCTTCATCGGCATGCGGGTGAAGCCGCTCAATGAAGAGCTCCGTGCCCGCAGTGTTCGCACACTCGACCGTGTCATGACCGGGCTTGTCGAAGGCGGTGGGATTCCGGAGGACTGGGTAGTCACGATCCCGAAGGTGACGATCATCGAGCAGGTGGACTACACGGTATCGGTGCTGCGGTCACTCGAGAAGAAGCTTGGACTTTCTGATGGTACGTTGCGGTTCGAGGTCATGGTCGAAACGCCTCAGATAATTCTCGATCGGGACGGCACTTCATTATTGCCGCGTGTGCTCGCAGCGTCGGATGGACGGCTGCGCGGCGCGCATTTTGGTACTTACGATTACACTGCCGGCATTAATATCACTGCTGCGCATCAGCGGATGCGCCACCTTGCATGTGATTTCGCGAAACACTTCATGCAGGTCGCGTTTGCCGGTACCGACGTGTGGCTCTCTGACGGCTCGACGACAGTGATGCCTGTCGCTATTCATCGCGCGACCGCTGGCGAATCGCTGACTCGCGAGCAGCGGGATGCTAACGCGGCGAGCGTCCATGCTGCGTGGAAGCTTCACTTCGACGATATCAGGCATTCACTCGCTGGTGGATTCTACCAGGGTTGGGACCTTCACCCCGCGCAACTCGTTACCAGGTATGCCGCGCTCTACAGCTTTTTCCTCGAGGGAATTGATGCTGCGGGTGTGCGCCTCAGCAACTTCGTAGGAAAGGCCGCGCAGGCAACGCTCGTTGGCGATGTGTTCGACGATGCCGCGACGGGCCAAGGGCTGCTCAACTTCTTTCTGCGCGGAATCAACTCCGCGGCGATCACTGAAGACGAAGCACTGGAGATGACCGGACTCAACGCCGATGAATTCCGCAGGCGCAGCTTCGTCAAGATCATGAAGGGAAGGAAGTGAGCACAGCCTGGGAGCTGCTCGACCTGGTTGCGCGATGGATTCACATAATCGCGGCGATCATGTGGGTCGGAAATTCGCTTCTCTTCAACTGGTTGGACCGGAGTCTCCTGCATACACCCGAACCCGGTCAGACTGAGAAGCCGGTGGGCACAATCTGGCTGCTGCACAGCGGCGGCTTCTACTATGTAGAGAAGACATTGCTCGAGAGCGAGAAGTTGCCCGAGCGTGTTCACTGGTTCATGTGGCAGGCATACACCACATGGATCAGCGGGGCACTTCTGCTGATCATCGTCTACTATGCAGGCGGGCGCGCGCTGCTTGCCGATCCATCCGTCGCAAATCTCAGTCACTGGCAGGCAGTGCTCGTCGGCGTCGGCGCGATTTTTATCGGAGTGAGCGTCTACGAATTCGCTCAAAACAAGATTGCGCCGAAGGCACCGGAAATGGCTGTGGCGATCTGGCTCACTGCATTGATCGGAATCTCGATTGCGCTGACTCAACTCCTGAGCGGACGCGCGGCGTTTCTCCATGTCGGCGCGATGCTTGGAACGATCATGGCGAGCAACGTCGGCTCGACGATAGTTCCATCGCAGAAAGCACTTGTAGCGTCGGTCAACGGTGGCGGCGCAGGCAGCCAGGCGCTTTCAGATCGCGCGAAGCGCGTGTCGATCCACAACAACTACTTCACGTTTCCGGTAATCGTACTGATGCTGAGCAGCCATTTCCCGGCGATGTATGGTCACCGCTGGAACTGGCTACTTCTGCTCGTGCTTGCGGCTGGCGGAGCTGGCGTCAGGCATGTACTCAACCTTCGCTGGACCTACGGCGCGTGGAAGCCTGCACTCGCGGGCACGATTGCCGCGACGGTGGTCGCGTTGTACGGAATTCTCTCGGTCAAACATCCGGCGGCCGTGGCGAGCAGCGAGACGGGGGCGGCAACTTTCGAGGAAGTCCGGCACGTCATCGACCAGCGGTGTGCTGTTTGTCATTCCAGTCGCCCAACCGATATCTCACTCGGGCAGGTTCCCGCCAACGTGATGTTCGACACACCACAGCAGATCATGACACACGCGCAGCGCATCCGTGAGCGTGCTGTAATTTCCCGCACGATGCCTCCAGCCAACAAGACAGGCATAACAGAGTCCGAGCGCGCGCTCCTTGGCCGCTGGGTGAATGCAGGCGCAACAGTCGACCAGGAATAAACAATGATGATCTGCACATGGCTCGAGGCACATGGCTCAAGCTGCCTCGAGCTCGTGGCCGTGGTGTTCGGAATCGTTAGCGTTTACCTGAGCACGCGCGAGAACATACTGAGCTGGCCGACTGCGATCGTGAACGTCTCGCTGTTTTCGGTTCTGTTCTTCAGGTCGGGACTCTACTCCGACACGGGACTTCAGGTCGTCTATCTCATCCTGTCCATCTACGGATGGTATCAGTGGCTCTACGGAGGGAAAGGACATACGAAGCTCGCCGTATCACGTGTCACAAGAAAAACGTGGATCATCGTTGCCGGTCTCGGAGTCTTAACGTGGCTTCTCCTCTCGACGATCACTTCACGACTTCCTGGCACATCCCTTCCCCATCTCGATTCCGCGACGACGACAATCAGTCTCATCGCCCAGTGGATGATGACCCGTAAGCTTCTCGAGAACTGGCTCCTCTGGGTCGGCGTGGACATCGTCTACGTGGGGATGTTCATCTACAAGGGACTCTACCTCACAGCGTTCAACTACGGCGTCTACCTCGTGATAGCCGTGTTCGGCTACTACGCGTGGAAGAAATCCCTCGAGGCATCTGGTAAGGCAGCGTCAGCGTGATCCGTGTAGTCGTCACCGGATCTGAATCGACGGGGAAAACTGCGCTCGCGAAACAGCTTGCCGATCACTTCGGAGCTGAATTTGTACCCGAGTTCGTTCGCGAGTTTGCGGAGTCGAAACAGGGGCCGATCGGTTACGCTGATCACGGTCCGATCACTCGCGGGCAGATGGCGCTGGAGGACAAACACGCAGCGCTTGCGGCCGCGGGAAACGGTCTGGTCATTCAGGATACTGATCTTTTGAGCACGGTTGTGTACTGCGATCACTATTTCGGCGGATGTCCCGTTTGGATTTCTGATTTGGCGCGTGAACGAAAGCCAGATCTTTACCTTCTTCTTGGGATTGACGTTCCGTGGATCGCTGATGGAATCCGCGACCGCGGCGACCGGCGTTCCGAGATGCACGAGCTCTTTCGCGCGGCAGTTGTCGGATCGGGGTCAACTTATGTGGAAGTTGAAGGATCCTGGGATCTTCGATGGATCCAGGCGCGTGATGCAGTGGAGGCTCTTCTTTGAAGCGGGAAACCCAGGGGTTGGCGGATTCGGCGGATCGAGCCGATTAAGCGGATCTTTATGGAGAGCGGCCGGGATGGGAACTACCATCGCCTAAGAATTAAGGCGATGTTTTTTCTGGGGTTGAACACCAGAAAAAGAAATCATGATATGGCGAGTGCATGTATAGCTTCGGAATGCTGCCGTGGTCTATCCGCTTGATCCGCGCAGTTATCCGCCAAATCCGCGCAAAATGGGTTTGACCTTGCTCTCAGCTTCCCCGATACGTGGAATACCCGAAGGGACTCAGCAACAGCGGCACGTGATAATGCTCGCCTTCGTTAGCGATATGGAAGTGGATTACCACCTCGCTGTAAAACGAATCGCGCTTCCCGAAATATTCGGCCACGGAATACGTGAGCCGGTAATCACCCTCGGAAAGTGACGAACCACTTTCGAGAAGGTCGCGCACACGCCCATCCTGATCGGTGACGCCGGTACCCAGCACCGAACCATCACGCTGAAGCGTTACACGGATTCCTTCGGCGGGTTTGCCGAGCGATGTGTCGAGTACGTGCGTGCTGATGGTGCTCATGTGTCTTCTCCAAGAAGCTTTCGCAGTCTCAGCTGCGTGATTTTATGCTGTTCGGATGCCGCGATTCGCAGCTCCGTCGAAGGATCGTTATTCATGCGCGCACGCGCGTCAGCCACCATCTCCTCGGCGGTACGGCCCGATGCGCAAACTATATAGATGTGACCGAAATGGTTTTCATACTCCCGGTTGGCTGCCGCGACTTTGTCCTGGAGAGACTCTTCAGCACTCAATACGCCCGCCTGCTCGCCGCCTGCCCAGCCGCTCGCAGTGCGATCCCCTATTCTCGGGTGATGTGCAAACGCCTCGTGCCAGTCGGACTGATCCGTTGACTGCCACTCTTTATCTGAAGCGTCGAGCATAGCCTCGATTGAACTGAATGGACGCCGGCCCACCATACCGTTTACCCAGCGAGAGGATCCGCAGCACGCACGAAACACGTCGGCGGCGCGAACATCCGGCATCGCGTTGAACTCCTCGAGCGTCACTCTGCTCTGCCAAAAAGCCTGAGTCTCGCAACTCCACCGTCGGGATATATGTTCAGGCGTACATGCGTCACCGTTCGCGGTTCCGCGACATCGAAATGGTGCCGACTGTGAGGTTGTATCGGCGATTCGGGGATTAGCGGTGACCAGTTTGCTTTGTCAGCGTCGAACTTTCCGCCGATGTCCACTATGTCGCACGACTCGATCATGCAGCTTCCGGGAGCGTTGCCCTTGAAGTGATCTGTGTCGAGTTCGACTCGATCGATCGTACCGCGTTGTGCAAGTCGTACTATCGACCAGTCGTTACCGGGGCCACGTCGCCGTTTGGTTTCCCAGCCGTCTCCCATATGAGTCGACCTGCCGGGCAGGATGAGATTCTGCCGATGCCCGTAGTGCATGTCACTGCACGAGACGACATAGCCACCATTCTCCATTGCAGCGAGGTCGATCTCGCGACCGCGAAGCTCGGTTTCCGATGGGATCACTTCACCAAAAACGCGAAGCCTCGCGACTCCGCCGTCGGGAAAGATGTTCAGGCGCAGATGCGTGAACCGCCGCCCGTTATCGACCTGAAGTTCATTGGCCGTGTTGCCTTTGAGCTCAGTCTTCTCAAGCAGTGTCTCCCATCGCACCTCCGATCCCGCAAGCCACTCGGCCGATGGGGTTGCTTCGACACTCGCAGCATCGATACTCGCGCTCTCGGGATAATTGCCTGTGAACCATGTCGTATCGATCACTACTCCGCGCACCACTCCGGGGGCGCCGAGCCGGATGATCGCCCAGTCGTGTCCCGGCGTGCGACGGCGGCGGGTTTCCCAGCCGTCCATCCACTTCCCGCGCTCGGTGTATGCGTCGGCCCGCCACTCGGGAGCTCCGGGCTTGAGCATCGCTTCCTTTGGGGCGAAGAACTCATCGTTGGAGATCAGCACGGTGCCTCCCAGTCGCTCGGAGGCCAGGTCGATAAGGTCCGTGAACTTTGCCAAGGGGATTTCTCCAGCGGTCGGGTCGAATGCTTACTCGAGGGAATGCTGCTGAGCGCGCCGCCACAAAGGTATGACCGCTAACGTCTCCACGCCTGAGGGCTCATGATCTCCGCGCCGGGCCTGCTCGAAACCACCGTCGTCGTCACCCGGGTAGCCAGGTCCAGTCGCACAACTGCAATCTCGTTGAATCGTCCCCAGAATTCGTTGAAGCCGGAGAGCGACGAGGCCACCGACCTTCCGTCAGGAGACCATGCAGGGTGTCGCCGGCTTCCCGCTGTTGTCACATGGGCGAGATCGGAGCCGTCGGGGCGAATGGAATAGATCAGCCATGTGTCGGAGAATGGGTCAGTATCCCATTTGAGCACGGAAAAAGCGATGCGAGTTCCGTCGGGAGACCAGGAAGCGACGTCGGGAAGATACGCCGTGTCGGGCGCAAGCAACGGTGCCGCGCCGTTGGCGTCAGCGTTTGAGATCATGAGTTCCGTTCGTGTTCCGGATCGGACACCATCGGCGTTGAAAAGCACCGTGGTACTGGTAAACGTCAGCTTGCTTCCGTCCGGCGACCATTGAGGCCAGTTCTCATAGATTGCCGGTGTGCGGGTCAGATTGGTCGCTCCCGTCCCGTCCGCGTTCATCGACCAGACGTCTCGCGGAGTGCTCAGATTTGACAGCGGAGGCACCCCGTCCTTTGAGCTCGAAAATACGATCCGCCGGGCGTCTGACGACCATCTCGGCTGTGTCTGATCCTTGTCGCCGAACGTCAATTGGTGCAAGCCCTTTCCGTCTTCTCGCATGACGTACACGTCGTACGTTCCGTCCCTGTCGCTGGAGAAGGCGATGTGCCGCCGGTCCGGCGACCACGACGCATCGATGTCAGCTGCAACGTGATTCGTCAGGTTTGTCTTCACGGTGCCGTCGAGATTCGCCTTGAAGACATCGTACAGAAATCCAACGCCACCGCGATGGGATAAAAGCAGCGGCTCCGCAGATGGTGGCAGCTGGGAGGCACTCGACGGACTATCCCCAGTGGTGAAGCTGAAGCTGAACGGCGCGGCGAGACCGTTGCCAGCCACATCCTTTGCATCAGGAGTGACGGTCACCGTGATACTCGTGTGCGCAGGAAGGATCGAAAGTGGCCAGAAGTCGGCAGTTCTCGTCGCAGCATCGTAACTGACGGTTCCGAAGACGCGCTCCCCCCCACCCGTCAGCCGCACGACCATTGAGCCGTAGTTGATGCTCGCGGGAATCATCGGCTCACTGAACGTGACCGTTGGACTCGGCAGGCGCGAACTACCCGTTGCGGACGCTGACGGCGTTGTCGCGATGATTCGCGGTGACTCGATATCCCCGATGGCGATCGTCACCGGATCCGACGGAGCTGATAAATCGCCGCTCGCGGATCTTGCCGTCACGTACCATACATGCGCGACGTTAGATGCGACTGACGTATCGACGAAATCGGTTGTCGTCGTTTCGCCAATGCGTGCATTATCACGATAGATCCCGTAGGTGATCGGAGGTGCGCCGGCAGTGACCGCCTGCCACGTCAACCGGACCGAGGCCGGCATCACCAGCTCAGCACGCAGGAACTCAGGCTTGGCCATTGATGCGGCCGGCTCGATGACAGTGTCGCTGCAACCCGCCAGCAGAACTATCACACAGGCTGCACGAACTGCCACTCTCATCGGAACACCAGCGAGCTCGGCAACGCCTTGTAAAACTCGAAACTGACGTCCTGCGGAAGCACACCTTGTTGCCCACGGTTGGGGTTTCCCCAGCAGTAGCCGCGATTCACTGTCGATATCGCACACGTGTGAATCGCGCCTGCGCTTACTTCGCGGAAGGTGAGCCCGTCGAGAGCAGCCACAGTCGGTCCAAGTGCGACTGGCTCAGTGAAATCGATGCGGCGCGTGATCTGGTGGTGCGCATTCCATCCCCAGCAGACAATAGCACCGGGGACCGTCACACCGCACGAGTGGGAGTTGTAACCGCTGAAGCCCGAACCCTGTACCGGCGCTTCGCCCCAGCTTCCAGCCGATATCACAGTAAACCGGTGCCCTCCCGGAACGGCTGTCGGCTTCGACTGACACTTCAGCGAGACTCCGCGGTAGAGACACGTCTCGGATCCCGCGGAGCCCGTCTGCATCGACTCGTTCCCGCCCCAGCACCAGGCGCTGCCATCCACGGTCAATGCGCAAGCGTGCAGGCCACCCGCGGAGATTCGCTCGAAGTGCAGATCACTTTCCACCCGTTTCGGCCCGCGGTCAAACGGGACGCGCGTGCGCCCGAGTTGTCCGAACTCGTTGTTGCCCCAACACCAAACCCGTCTATCGATCGAAATTGCGCAGACGAAACCGTTTCCGACGGAGATCGAGGCGAATCGGAGTCCGGGAGCAACGGCCCTTGGTGTGCTTGATTCTGCCTCACCGGAGGTTTCAGGATTTCCCGGAAGACCCCAGCAGAATGCCTGGCCGTCGCGGGTCAGCGCACACGTTTGCTGCGATCGTTTTATCTCCAGAGTTTCGAATGGATTCCATTCCGCGCCGCCCGCCGCAACGGCAATGAACTTCCTGTTGCCCACGACCCGGCTCGACGGAATCACGGGAGCACCCTGCGTTCCCATGCCGAGCTGACCCAGGGAATTCAGTCCCCAGCAATAGACGTCGAGCTCCGTGTCAACTGCGCAAACGTGATTGTACGATCCGGTGATCGAACGAAACGTGACGCTCGCGACAACGGGTGTCGGAGTCCACACGACGTCGGAAGTCACTCTCGTCCCCGTCGCGCCGTAGGCGTTGTACCCCCAGCAGACCGCTCCGTCCGTCGTCGTCAACCCGCAGTTCGTGTTCCCGAAGGCCTCGAGCGACGCGCCTTCGCGCGCTTGAACAGTTACAGTCACCGAATCGACAGACGGCCCTGAGCGGGCTCTTATTCGAGTGGAACCTGGAGCGAAGGTAGTAACGAGTCCTTTCGCGTCTATCGTCGCAACAGCGTTGTCGGAACTCTCCCACTCGATCGGCTCGGGCAATTCAGGGCCGTCATCTGCGCTAAGTGGAACAAGCTGAAGTACCATCCCCTCCTGAAGCAGGGCGTCACGGGGGGAAATGGTAAACTGCCCGATCGGGCTGATTAAGACCGTGTCAGCGCGGCACGCGAAGATGACAGCAACGATCAAAATTGAGCCCAACCGGGTCCGGAGCAGAGACATGAATCAATATACCCATGTGTTTAGAACACGATATTTCCACTCACATATGTAGAAAGAACCTGGCCATGAAGCGTTAGCCCGTCGTAAGGTGAGATGTCGTGACGATGTTCTAGCCGAGTCGCATCGACCACGAATGCGGCATTGGGATTCCAGGTTACAATGTCGGCGTCGTATCCCGCCGAGATCTTCCCTTTGCGATCGGCAATCCCGGCAAGTGCAGCAGGAGCAGCGCTCATCCAGCGTGCGAGAGCGTCAGGCGACTGCCCTCGCGCTCGTGCACCCGTCCATACTGCTGCGAGGGAGAGCTGCAATGACGCGATGCCACCCCATGCCTGGCGGAAATCGCCCGCGGTTTGCTTCATCGATGGCGGGCACGGTGAATGATCGGACGCAATCAGGTCGATGTCGCCGGCAATCAGCGCATCCCACAGAAGTTCTCGCTCGATCGATCCACGAATCGGCGGTGCGCATTTGTATTCGGTCGCGCCATCGCGAATTTCTTCAGAGGCGAACGTGAGATAGTGAGGGCAGGTCTCGACTGTGAGCCGCAGCCCTTCGCTTTTCGCGGCTCGGATTATCTCAAGCGATGTCGACGATGACAGATGGACGATGTGCACCGGAACGGTCCACTGTTTCATGAGTCGCACCAGCATCCTGATCGCTGAGTGTTCGGCTTCGACTGGACGCGATGCGAGGTAGTCCGCATATCGCTGGGACGCAGGAGCCTCACGAAGGAACGCAGGATCCTCGGCATGAACCATCAGCGGCAATCCGATCCGCTCGAGCATCGGAAACGCAATCTCGAGGTCGGCTTCGCTCACGCAGGGAAACTCCTCGACTCCCGACGGCGAAAGGAAGCACTTGAACGCTCGAACTCCCTCACGGGCGAGCGGCTCGAGATCTTCCGCGTTCCCCGGGATCACTCCCCCGATGAGCTCGACGTTCACATGCGACTGGCCAGCCGCCGCTTCGCGTTTTGCCTCGAGGCCGGCGACGGTAGTCGTGGGAGGAATCGAGTTGAGTGGCATGTCGAGTATCGTCGTGACACCCCCCGCTGCGGCTGCACGCGTCGCCGTCTCGAAGCCTTCCCACTCGGTTCGGCCAGGCTCGTTCACATGAACGTGAGTATCGACTATGCCCGGCATCACGATCGAGTCGCCTGCATCGTGAACGGCAGATGATCCCGCATCACCATGTTCGGCGACGCGCGTGATCCGGCCGCCTTCTATATGTATGGACGCCTCACGAATTCCCTCGGGCGTAACGACCCGGCGGCCGCGAATTACCGTCAGCTCGTCTCCGACCAGAATCGTTTCAGGAGGTTCATCGCGACACGACGGCGATAATCGGCTGTAGAGCGCACATCGTCGATCGGCACGATCTCACGTCCCAGAATTTCTGCAGCCTCGTCGATCGATGCACCCGAGGCAAGCGCACTTTCCGTTTCGGGAACGCGAACGACCGTCGGGCCTACACTCCCAAGCGCGATCCGGGGAGCAGGCGATCGCACTGCGGCCATCACGATCTTCGATATCGCCTGCGCTGCGCGCGTGCCGACCTTGCGAAACCACTGCTTCCCTTCGACCGCCGGAATCTCGACAGCAATTATCAACTCGTCAGGACGCATCAGTGTCTTGCGATAACCAGTATAAAACGAATTGATCGGGACGCGCCGCTCACCATCGACACTGCGCAGCACGATCACCGCATCAGTGGCTGACAACACAGGCACGCCATCAGCCGCAGGCGATCCGTTCGCGATGTTACCACCAATTGTACCGCGGTTCTGTATCTGCACACCACCAACCATCCGCGACGCCTCAGCCAGCATCGGCACACACTCGGCCACCAGCTGCGATTGCATCAGCGCTGTGTAACTGGTGAGTGCGCCGATCACGAGAGTGTCCTCGTGAACCGAGATAGTGCGAAGCTCGTCGAGGGTCCAAATGTCGAGGAACCTTCGCGGCGCGAGAGTACCGAAGTTGAGCGCGACATACAGGTCGGTCGCGCCGGCAATGGGAGTTCTCGCGTCCTCGCGAAGAATTCCGAGGGCTTCGTCAACCGATGAAGCCTTTCGGAGATCAAGCTCGGAAAGTGGTGTCCTCATTCAGGCACCGGCATGCCGCGCCACTTGAGCACCGCGCGATAGATGGCCGAGTATCCCGTGCAGCGGCAGAGATTTCCTGCGAGTGCGACTTTCACGTCGTCGAGAGTTGGCTTTTCAGGCAGCGTCATCGCGGCGAGAATCATTCCCGGCGTGCAGATGCCACATTGCGCCCCAACCTCGTTCATGAACAACGCCTGGAGCGGATGAGTTCCGCCGAGGCCTTCGATCGTAACGATGTCTGTCCCTTCGGCCTGTGAAGCGGGGATGATGCAAGAGCATACCGGCTCTCCGTCGATGAGCACCGTGCAGGCGCCGCATTCACCTTCTCCGCAACCTTCCTTCGTCCCGGTGAGACCACAATCTTCGCGCAGTATGTCGAGCAGACGCGACATGGGATGCGCTTCGACTTCCCGCGTTTCCCCGTTCAGTGTGAATTGCATCAGATGAGGCTCGAGGTTGCGAGAAGCTCTGGTACCGCAGGAATTTCGCGCACGTCGAGGCCATGGTGTCTCAGCGCATTTACAACTGCCGGTGCCGGTCCGTCCATAGGAAGTTCACCGAGTCCCTTTGCGCCGAAGGGTCCGCCGGGATACGGATTCTCCATCATCACCACATCGAGCTCAGGCATGTCGAGAGTAGTTGGAATCACGTAGTTCGTAAGCTGCGCGTTGGCCATCACGCCGTTACGCATCACGACTTTTTCGAGCAGTGCATAGCCGAGCCCCTGGGCGGTTCCGCCTTCGATCTGTCCGCGTGCGAGGGCGGGGTGGATCGGGCGCCCGAATTCCTGGACCGCGGTGAGCTTGATCGGCTTGACCTCATAGGTGTCGGGATCGACCTCCAATTCGGCCACGTCGCATCCCCATCCATAAGTTGCGTATGCGTCTCCGCGATACAGTGCATCGTCCCATTGGATCCAGTCGGGCGGCTCGTACGTGCGCTCGATCGTAAGGTCACCGTGTTTCGCGTGATACTCGGCCGGAGAGAGATCGCCGAGTTTTGCTTTCAACTCGTGCGCGCATTCCTCGAGGATCTTGCCGACGACCATGCATGTGCGTGATGCGACGGTTGGCCCGCTGTCGGCGACGCGTGACGTGTCGGGCTGGGCAACTTCCACCTCTTCGTAGGGAATGCCGAGCGCGTCGGTAACTATTTGTGCGTGCATCGTGCGTGTGCCCTGGCCGATCTCAGTACTTCCCACCGCGATGCGGACTCCCGTCGGTGTGAGCTCGAGCCGTGCTTTCGACTTGAGGTTGCGCTCGCCGGCGCCGGTAAATCCTGCACCGTGATAGAAGAGCGCGAGACCGATCGCCTTGTTCGTTCCCTTCCATTCCTTTCGTTTTCTGTCGAAGTCAGTTCTGCGAACTGCTTCCTCGAGTACCATGTGTGCGCTGGCGTCGTCGCGCAGTGTCTGTCCGGTCGCGGTGATATCGCCGGGCCGAAGCGCATTCTTTCGGCGAAGGTCGACCGCATCCATGCCAAGCTGTTCGGCGATACGATCCATGTGAACTTCGACCGCAAATTCAGTTTGCGGCGCGCCGAAACCGCGGAATGCTCCATTGGGTGGAGTGTTGGTAAAAACGGCGCGTCCCTGAATGCGCACGTTGTCGACGTTGTAGGGGCCGGCTGCATGAATACATCCGCGGGAGAGCACGGTTGGACTCAAAGTGATATACGCGCCGGCGTCGAGGAGAACGTCGACTTCCATAGCCACCAGCTTGCCTTCGGGAGTCACAGCGGTGCGATGCTTCACGATCGACGGATGGCGCTTCGTCGTCGCCTCCATGTCTTCGGTGCGATCATAGATGATCTTCACCGGTTTGCCCGACTTAATGGCAAGCATTACTGCGTGGCCGGAGATCATCGACGGATACTCTTCCTTGCCGCCGAATCCGCCGCCGGTTTCAGTCTGGATTACGCGCACGTTGGGATGTGCGGAGCCGAGGAGGCAGCGTAGCGCCTTGATTACATAGAAGGGGCATTGGACTGAGCCGTAGATCGCAATGCCGCCGTCTTCGGGCACGGCAATGACGCCGTTTGGCTCGATGTAGACGTGTTCCTGGTGGCCTGTTCTGTAAGTCCCCTCGACAACGACCAGACCGGAGTCCGCAAATGCAGAATCGACATCGCCCTTCAGGATCTCGACAGACTTGAAGACCTGCGTTGACAGCTCGGGATCGAAGAGAGGATCAGTGTTCTCGTACTCGATGACGACGTTCGCCTGGCTCAGCTTTTCCTTGTCTTCGTGCGCGAGCAGCACGATCGGCTCAGCGAAATGCCTGATCTGCTGCTCGGCAAGGAATGGCTGGTCCTGCGACATGAGGTCCACGGCGTTTTTTGCGGGGACGTCGCGGTAGTCGACGATAGTGAATCCGGTTGTATCGAAGTCGTAGGATATCGACTTGATGCGACCGCTCGGAATTGTCGAGCGGATTGTCCGGCCGTGAAGCATTCCTGGAAAGGAGAGGTCGTCCGCATACTTCGCGGCACCTGTTGCTTTCCCGATTCCGTCCTTGCGTGCGACGCTCGATCCGACTGCTGGCATGAGTGTGAAGATGACTGCCGTTCATGGGAGCGGCAAGATTATAGATTTGACTGAATGACGACTCATCGTACCATCGTCGATGCGCTTTTCAGGTCCGCCGAGGCGGGCGAGTCAGTCGTGCTTGCGACCGTCGTTCGTATTACGGGGTCGAGCTACGGTGGAGTCGGTACGCGAATGGTCGCGCAGGTTGATGGCTCAACGGTTGGAATCGTGAGTGGTGGGTGTCTCGAGAGTGATCTCGCTGAGCATGCGAAGGATGTGCATGCGTCGCAGGTTCCTCGCGTTGTGACGTACGACACGCGTGCTGACGATGATACGTCGTGGGGACTGGGGCTTGGCTGCAATGGGTTGATCGATGTTCTGCTCGAGCCGCTCGATTCGTCGGCTGCAGGCGCTGTCGGGAGATTGCTCGAGCAGGCGCTGTCGGCGGCCACGCCGTCCGTCCTCGCAACCGTCACGGCGACGAGCGGCGAAGGCGGCTCGCCTGCGGTTGGTGCTCATGCGTTGTTCACTGGTGAAAGCGTCACGACGATCGGTGACTGGGGCGACCGGAGATGTCAGGAGTTGGCACGCAACGATTCTGCCGATGCGATGGCGGCGGGGCGTCGCGGTCTCGTGAGGGATTACCATGGTGTCGCGATCGCGTTCGAGGTGGTAAAGCCAGCGGTGAGACTCGTGATTTGCGGGACTGGTCCCGACGTGCTTCCGCTGGTGCAAATGGGAAGCGAGTTAGGTTGGAATCTAACTGTCATCGATCATCGGCCCGTCGTGCCCGAGCATGAGGCGCGATTTCCCGGGGCTCGCCTGATCGAGTGTGCTGAACCAGAGAGGCTAGGTGAGTGCCTTGAGTTGAACAGGCGCACAGCTGCCGTCGTGATGTCGCATCATTTCGAGCGCGACACTGAGTATGTGCGTGCCCTGCTTGCTTCCGAGGTCGCCTATATCGGCGTGCTCGGTCCGCGCGCGCGTGGCGAGCGGATGCTTGCGGCGATCGGTGGAGGTTCTGACACCAGAATCTATTCGCCGATAGGCATAGATCTCGGCGGTGATGGTCCAGAGGCAATCGCCTTATCAATCGTCGCCGAGGTTTCGGCAGTGCTTGGTCAGCGTGAGGGCGGTCACCTCCGGGGTCGCGCACTTCCTTTGCACGATTGATGACCAGGCAACTGCTCTTCCTCATTGTGACCGGATGTGCTGTTGCGCCGACTGTGAGGGATGGGGTCGTCGAGCGGCGCGCTGAAGCCGAGGCGTTCGTGACGATCGCGGGTTACCGCGGGCCGCTCATCGCAATTTACGATCAGCCTGGCGGGATCTCGCCTGCCTGGCGCGGCGACACTGCCGTGTATGTAGTTCCGGCAAGTGGCATCATGCGGATAGCAGTGGCGGAGCCAATGCGTGGAACCCGCGTCTCTCTGGTTGAGAGCGGCGCGTCGCATCGGCCAATTGCGATTTTTGGAACTTGCGACGAGGAGCCTCTTGTGGCCGCTCCCGACCTGACGCAAGCGTGCTGGCTTGATTTTTGGGTTGGGGGCACAGGCATCCCCGATCATATCGTAGCAGTCGTCACGAGGGCATCATCGCTCGATGCCGACTATTACCGTGCGACTTTCGTTTACGACTCGGTGGTTCACGGCGGCAACGGCAGGGCAGTCCGGAAGCGGTAAGGCCCAGGATGAACCGTGTGCTTGGCTTCGCTGCTCGAACGCTATAGTCAACGAACAGGAGACGCATTTTGTCAGATGCTAAGTTCATCGTTCTCGGTGGCTTTTTGCCGACACGAGTCCGGCGAAGGGATCTTCCGTTAGCTCTGTTGTTTGGGATTGGCCAATGGATGACAAACGCGTGGGCGCTGTATCGTTTCCGCGTTTCGTTCGGGCTTCCGGACAGTGGGGGTGAATTCAATCAGCATCCATACAGCGATCCTGAGCGAGTTCTGGCCGGAGTCATTTCGGGAATCATAGTCGTGCTTGGCATTGCTCACTTGCAGGTCGAGGAGGCCGGAATTCCGTCCGGGCTTACCCTGAAGCGAGCGCTCCTTCCCGTTCTCGTCGTCGCCGTTTTTTCTTTCGGAGCCGTTCCCATCATCATCGGCACGAGTGGCTCAGTCGGTTATGCCATCATAGTCGTCATCGTTAACTCAGCCACAACGTTGATTGTCTCGCTCATCCTCCGGAGGCTGAGACAGGCTTCCTGAGGTTGGCGGACTGAGATGTTGACGTTCCCCGGTGCCGCCCAAGCGCTCGCAGCCTCAGCATGCTGGACCGATGCGGGCGTAACGATGGCGCGAAAGGCCGGCGTACGGGAGAGATCGGACGAGGTGTGCTCACACCGGCGAATGTAGGACCACAGATTACCCGGCACCATACCGGTCACCCTGAACGCTTGCTCCGCACGAGTACCGACACCACCTTCGGAGTGCGCCACTCCGAGAATCGGGACTGACAAATGACTGACGGCCATTGAAGCAAAGGATTTGTTACGTATGCGCATTGCTTGGACTAGGCATGCTGCATCCGCTGGCAATCGCCGCTCAGGCGGCCCCGGAGATCCGCGACACAGCCTCGAAGATTGCGACTGTGATCGTGAAGGCGAAGCCCATCGTCAACACTTCCGGACCTAATTCGCGAAAGTATGACCTGTTCCTGCTGCGCCGGAGCCTCGGAATGGGAACATTCCTGACGCGCGAACAAATCGAAGCGAAGCCGGCTACACATACTTATCAGCTATTCCAGAACATTCCTGGTCTGAAGATCTCGCAGCATGGTACACAGACTCTGATCCGCTCGCAGCGTTGTCCCGCGAAACTCCCCGTAGCTGGCGGTGCTCCGCCCGACATGGATCGGGATCATCCTGAGTTCCCGCTTCTCTTCATCGACGGCTTTCATGTGAGGGGACTGGCCGCCCTGAGCACAGTGAATCCGAGTGAAATCGAGGCAATCGAAGTTTATCAGGGAGCGGCGCAACTGCCTGCAGAAGCCAAGGGCAACGCGTGTGCGGCAATTTTTCTCTGGCTGAGGCAAAAGCGCTGAATGCATTGCGCATCGGCATGCTGATGGCTTTCTCGACAATAGCATGCTCTGCAGCGTGCGAAGGTGATGGCGGGGCAGAACGAGGGAGGTGGCTATTTGGCAGGTGGGGCGGTCTTGATCATCCGATCAAATGAGAAAGGCGAGGTACTCTTTATCGTGATTGCTTTCGCATCAGGGTGTCGAGGATTGATCAGGTAATTGAATTCAGTGGGCAGAATTGCTGATGGCACCTGCAGGATCGCAGAAAGGCCGCCCACTTGCCAGCCATCTCCCAATGCTGCACACGCAGTCGGGGCGGGAGTCGCATTCCACATCGCGGGCAAGGCCGATGTTGACAGTCGCTTACCCTCGTCCAGAATGCGGTCTGGAATGGAGATTTCAAGCCATTCGAGGTCCGCGGGGATGTCGTCAGGGTCAACATGGACGAGTGTTTCGAGCGCGGCGAGCGATAAGGTTTGGGACGTGTACACCATGGGAATGCCACCGCTGTTCCAACGTCCCCCATTTCGCCGAGCGCCTTCGCCAGATAAATCCGCATGCAATGCCTTGGCGATGCGGTAAACCAGCACTATCTCGACCTATTCGTAAACGCCGTAGGCTATCCTACCCAGAACTTGTTCGACCAATCGCGCGCCACCATCAGTGTCAAGGAGCTCCAACGGCGCAATTCCACCCAGGGCCTTGTTGGGCTTTCGAAGCCAGCGATGCGACTTCTCCCGCGAGCCGAGGGTTTCGTTTGCCAGCGAGATTGCGCGAATAACGCGTGTCAGATGATCGGACTCGTCCTTAGACAAACGCTGGTCAGGTTGTGCCTTTCGATGAGAGAGAGTCCGCCGCGGCAGGATCAGGCGATCGACCTCAACCAGGGTCAATAACCCGGCGTCGACTGCCTTCGCAATGAGGCTTACTGGAAGGCCCTCTCGAACCGCTGTTACGAGGTCGAGGTCATGGTTTATCGTAACACCTGTTTCATCCAGTAGTCCAAGCACTTCGGCAACTGTCTCTGGACTGGTTCCACTGGGAGGGGCGGGCTGGGGTTTTTTTAGCGCAGTCATGGGCATACGCCATAATATGAGGGGCAAATGCCTTTCTCACAAGCCGCGTTTGGCGACTAACCGCACCGCTTGCCCTATAACTCACGCCGTCTCCGGCCTGCTGCCAGCCTTATTGTTGGATTCAGGCTACGGCTTCCGGTGGTGGCTGCATCCTGAGGTGGAGGGATTTGCAGCGCACGGGCATCTCGACACGCACGTGCACGTGATCCCTCGCGCGGGACTTGTCATAGTTCGAACGCAGGCAAAGCCGTTTCGCGGGGCAGCTGAGGGTACTTACGAGCGGCTTGCTCTCGCGCTCTTCCAGCAGATGGCCGCGGACCCCGCGAAATCGCGTAGGTCTCTACAACAGAAACGAATTCGATAATTTCAGTGACAAGCATGACAATCTAGAGCCCGTCACATAATCAGCAGCAATTCGCCTTCCCTATTGCTAGTTTTCTAGCATATGCTAGAATATTAGCACACATCACAGGGAGCTGAAAATGATTGTGGGCGTAAGTGCGGCAGTCGTGCTCGTTCTCGGAGTCGGATCAGCTGTGCCGGCCGCCGACAGTGCACCGCCACCGTGGGCAACCCTGGCATCAAGGGACGTCGCGGCCTTTTGCAGCGACATCCGAGGGGTGCACCCCGGAATGGCCGATCCCCTCGCACCGGGGTTTGCAAGACAGGTCGACCGAGCCTGTGAAAAGGCGACCGAGCAATCACGAAAGGCTGCCTCCTTCCTCGACTGGAGGGAAATCATGCAGGCACTCGCAGTCAGCTTCAAGGACGGCCACACTGGCATCGCATTCACCGCGCTGCCGTCTCAGCTTCGATGGCCCGGCTTTCTGATCGACGGACAAGGCGGACGATGGGTAGTGCGGCGTCCATCAAACACGCCCGTGGGAAACAACAATCCGCCGGAAGGTGCCGAACTCATCAGCTGCGACGGACAGTCGGCAAAACAATTCCTCGAGAAACAGCTCGATGAGAGAACGGTTGACTGGTCGAAGGAGCCAGAGCGCACACGCCAGGCTTTTCGGGCGTTCACCACAAACCGTATGAGCGGTCCACCGCCAGCCACGACATGCCGCTTCCGAAAAGACGGGAACACGGCTGACGTCACCCTGGAATGGCGGGCAGTGTCGACAATCGCAATGGAGCCGCTGCTCGCGCCGTACCTGAGACGCGGAGCAACAGCCCGTCCGATCGATGTCAACTTCGCTCCGGATGGCCACGCATGGATAAGGTTCGGAAACTTTCGGGACGAGACTGCACTGAAGGCACTGGAGGCCGAACTCATCGCCAATCAGTCTGTACTGCGGTCTGCACCATACGTGGTATTCGACCTGCGCGGAAATGCCGGCGGGAATTCCACGTGGGGAAGCAGGTTTGCTTCAATCCTCTGGGGCGAAGGCGCAGTAGAAGGTCGCCGCCTGGCAGACCAGTCTCCAAATCCCGCACACCACGGGAAGTACTGGCGCCGTTCCAAAGCAGCGGGTGCCAAAATGCTCGCCGCTGCCGACGGCTATGCCGCCGAGGGCCCGGACTTCTCCGACATTGCGCAGTTCTGGCGCGAGCTCGGCAACGAAATGCTCCGCGCGAAGGAGGATGGCCTGCACCAAGATGAATGCTGCCGGCCCCGCCCGCGTCCATCAGTTATTCCGGAATCCGAGTATACCGGGAAAGTGTTCGTACTGACCGATGCCGGCTGTTTCAGCTCAGGCGTAGTGGTCATGAACACCCTGAAGCGAATGGGCGCGATCCAGGTTGGCGAAGCATCAGGGCAGAATGAGGTCTACGGAGAATCGGTTGGTCCGTTCAACCTTCCATCGAGCCTCGGGTGGTACCGGATCCCGGTCTCAATCATTCGGCAACCGCGCAGTTCTCTCGGAGGGCTACCGCCTGATATACAGTGGCCAGGAGCAATGGATGACGACCAAGGCCTGCGCGACTGGATCGCCAGACTCGCGTTGGATTCCCGTTTGCCCATCAACCGGTCATCCGGCAAATGAAAAAGCGACCGCTCCACCTGGGGCGCAAATGTCTCGCACTCGCGCGTCAACGGCACCTTTTCAGAGCGACATCGAACCTCAGTGTGCCTTCTCTATATGAACGAGGTAGGCCTCGACCATCAGGAGATTCCGCTCACCCGACTGTTTGATCACGCCAAGCAGCCTGTCCATCTTCACGACTTCCTCGAGCTGCTCGTCGATGAACCACTGAAGGAAACTCTGCGCCATGTAGTCGTTCTGACCAACGGCGAGATCCATCAGGCTCGTGATCTGGCGCGTCACCTCCTTCTCCCAGTCGAGCGCGGCCTGCACCGCATCTTCGGCTGAGCTGAAGCCGGCCTTGGGAGCAGGAATCGCGGGAATCGCGAGGCCGCCCTTGGTGTCCATCAGGTAGCGCACGAATTTCATCGCGTGCTCCTTCTCCTCATCAGCCTGCGCGGTAAAGAGTTTGCTTAACAGCGTGAGGTGCCGCTCCTGGAAATACGCGGCAATACTGAGGTACTGCATACTCGCGCCGAACTCGTTTCCGATCTGCTTATTGAACGCCGCTGCAAGGTCACTATTGATCAACACTGGGCCTCTCCGTGATTTCGATTCGTGGTAGTCGCACCCTGAAGGTAATTTAGGGGCATGACCGAAGACCTTTCCGAGGTTGCAGCAATCGTGCTTGCCGCCGGCGGCTCGTCGAGATTCGGCGAGCCGAAGCAATTAGTCGAGCACGCGGGCCAGCCCCTCGTGCGCCGGGCAGCCCAGGCAGCCCTCGACGCCGGCGCGAAACCAGTCATCGTCGTACTCGGCGCCGACAGCGAACAGATCCTTCCCGCGCTGATTGGGCTCCCGGATGTCAGGATCGCTCTCAACTCGCAGTGGGAACTGGGGCTGGCTACTTCACTTGCCGCGGGAATTCATGCACTCGCGGAAGAAAAGGGCGTTGACGGCGCACTGATAGTTCTTGCCGACCAGCCTTTCGTAGATGCACACAGCCTCGCCAGCCTGATCGCCGCATTCGGCGTGAACCGCATCGTCGCATCTTCGTATTCAGAGACGATTGGCGTGCCGGCGATAATAGGCCGTGAGTTTTTCGCTGAGATTTCCACGCTCGAGGGAGATCGCGGCGCTGGTCCATGGCTCAAGGATCGTGCGGATCAGGTGACCGCGATTCCTCTCCCCGCGTCTCCGCTGGATATTGATAAGCCCGAAGACATGGCTCTGCTGAAGGGGCTCTACTAGCAGCGAATACGGAGAAACCGATGACGGAAACCGGATCACCACGCGACAGTGAAGTTCTCCTGCTGGTCGGTACGATGAAAGGCGCTTTCATCTTTCGGTCTGACGCATCGAGAAAAGAATGGAGCGTCGAAGGTCCTCACTTCCGCGGCGAGTCGGTCTATTCGCTCTTTCACGATGTGCGAGGCGGACGCAACCGCACATTCGCCGCGGCCACGAGCCCCCACTGGGGAGGCACCCTTCGCACGAGCGACGACCTGGGCTCAACATGGAGCGAACCTGACCAGCACACCGTTCGCTTCCCTGAAGATTCGGGTCTCGCACTCGCGCAGATCTGGCAGGTTGCACCAGGTGCTGAATCGGAGCCCGACGTTCTCTATTGTGGCGTCGAGCCTGCCGCGCTCTTCAAGTCGACAGACGGCGGCGACAGCTGGCATCCGGTCGACGGACTGCTTCACCACGAGCAGCGTCCGAAATGGATGCCGGGCGCTGGCGGGCTCTGCCTGCATACGATCATCACCGATCCCGACAACGCGAAGCGAATGCTGATCGCAATCTCGGCAGCTGGTGTTTATCGCACCGACGACGGCGGACACACATGGGCGCCACGCAATGTTGGAGTCCGCGCTGAATTTTTGCCTGACAAGTATCCGGAATTCGGGCAGTGCGTACACAAGGTCGTACATCATCCGTCGAACCCCCAACGACTGTTCCTGCAGAATCACTGGGGACTCTACCGCAGCGACGACTGGGGCGAGAACTGGCAGGACATCGCCAACGGAGTGCCATCGGATTTCGGATTCGCGATGGCAATGCATCCGCACCGACAGGATACCGTCTACATCGTCCCGCTCGAGTCCGACATGTTCAGGTGCACTCCAGAAGCAAAGATGCGCGTGTATCGGACGTCTGATGCCGGTGGAAGCTGGGAGCCGCTGACGAATGGACTCCCGCAATCTGATGCATACGAGACCGTACTGCGTGACTGCCTCGCAACCGACTCACTGGAAAAGGCAGGGGTCTACGTCGGCACGAGAAGCGGCAAGCTCTTCGGCTCGAGTGACGAAGGGGCAACGTGGTCGGAGATAGCCGGCAATCTTCCACCAATCGTTTGCGTGAAGACTGCCGTCATAAAGAAATGATCACGATCGAGCTTCCGCGCGCACTTGGCGCGCACGTCAACGGAGCCACCTCCCTTCATGTCGAAGCGCCGGATCTCACTGTAAGAGAGGCACTGGCCGAGCTGGGCAGGCAATCGCCGTTTGCGCTCGACAGGGTGATGAATGAAAAGGGCGAGATCAGGCAGCACGTAAATCTCTTCGTCGATGATGAGAATATTCGCTTCATCGATGGTCTCGACTCTCATGTCAGCGATGGAAGCACGTTGTTCATCCTTGCGGCCATAAGCGGGGGTTGAGAGAACCGCGATTGCTCTAATGAAAGTCTGCCGGAGCAACTACACGGGGAAAGGAGGTTTTGGAGGTTCAGGAGGTTCAGGAGTCTCAGCGCTAACAGGCTCTCGCCCCATCGGGTGTCGTCTGGAAATACAATGCGTCGTGCCGCTTTTTGAAAAAAAACACCAGGAAACGCTGTCTTTCGGGCAAAGCCTTTTGTCCCCTCTGACTTATACGCCCGTAGACTCCTGAAACTCCCGAACCTCCAAAACCTCCTTTCCCCGCGTAGTTACGCACGCCTCCGGATCTGACCGGGGTAACCGTGACTGCTTCCGGCATTTCATCGCCGCAACCGCGCTATTACCTTGCGAGTAATGGCATTCCGGTCCCAACTCCTTGCACTCGGCCGCTTGGTCGTCGTCGCAATGCTCGGCGTAGCGCTGTCGTCCCAGCTCGTTCAGGGACAGCTGCTGCTTCACTGCGCTGCAAGCGACATGACGGCGGTTGCCATGCAGGATCCCGCAGGCGAGCACGTGCATCACGACGCCCACACGGGCGGAATGGCGAGTGAGACGCACGAAGATGAAGATTCGCAAGCGCCGACGACATGTGTGCTGCGCGGATTGTGCGGCAACGCCCCGGCAGTGTTGATGCCCTCGATAGTCGCCAGCGAATCCAGGCATCCAGCTCCTGTGGACGCCGAAAGAACCGCGACACCTCCGGGGCTGACGCCGAGCCCGGATTCTCCTCCCCCGCGAGCCTGACCCCTTCGATCTGACGCGCGGCGAACAATTCGCCGGCGCGTAACCCGCCTCATCTGACGCGGGTCCACTCGATGCACATCCACGTGTATCGCGACGCCTTATCGACGGGATTTCAAAATGGGACCGAACACCCTCAGGGTCCGCCTTCGGCGGCTCCTGATACCTGCACTCATAGTGAGCACCGCGCTGGCTTCGGATACTGCCAACGCGCAAACCGACTACTACAACACGGACGCCGGAAGGCCGCTCCAGATAGAGGATGCTTACGCCACCGAGCGATACGCATTCGAGTTGAAGCTCACCTCGTTCAAGCTCGAGCGCGCATCACGCGGTCGATACAACCTCGGAATGGAACCGGAGATCGCATACGGACTTCTTCCGCGAACCCACGTTGAGATCGGCCTTCCGATCGCACACCAGGACCTGGGCGACGGCGCGAGCAGATCCGGCGTTGCGGGACTGGAGGTGTCAGCGATGCACAACCTCAACGCCGAGACGCGTTCGTTGCCGGCGCTAGGGATTCGCGGCGATCTGCTTTTTCCAGTGGGCGGACTCGGGCCCGATCGCACTTACGCTTCTGTAAAAGGCATGGCGACACGAACGCTTTCGGTCGCCCGCTTTCACCTGAATGGCCAGTACACATTCGGCGACGAGCCCGGCACTGACGCTGTAGCCGAGGGAGCGCGGTGGCTCGGCGGAATCGCAGTGGACAAGGCGCTTCCGCTCAAGGCGATCCTGTTCGCGGCCGACTTCTACGCTCGTCAGCCGCTTCATGAAAGCGAAGACGTCGACTACAGCACAAATGTCGGATTCCGGTATCAGACGAGCCCGAGTTTTCTGCTCGATGCGGGAATCGGGCGGAGACTTACGGGGCCGGAGCGTGGATGGTCGCTCACATTCGGGACCGCATACGCATTTGCAATACGTTCACTTATTCCGGTGAGGGCGTCACGATGACTGTACGCAGACTGATCTTCCGTGCGGCCGCAGTCGGGATGTTTGCGGCTGTTGCCACGCCCGCTCAGGCGCAGTGGTCAACGACATACGAGCAGTTCTACCTGCCGGGATCGTTCAACTGGGAATTCCGCCGGAATTATCCAGCGGCTGACAAGCTGTTCAACGCGTTCGACTACGGTCACGCGATTCTTTACGAGCGTCTCTACACGCAGCCAAATGCGCCGGTAGCAGATCTGGAGCAAAAGGAATACGACTTCATAACTCGAAAGCTCCTGCGCAATCCGCCGCGGGTCCCACTCGAGGAAGCTGCGATCGAAGTGCAGTACGCGAAGCTGGCGCCCGAGGCAAAGATGATGTTCGACTGGGCTCACCTGCTTCACAGGCAGATCTATGATGTGTGGGCGGACGAGTCACTCGATCTCGCGGACAAGGATCGGAAAGTCGCGGAGCTGCTTGCCTACTATAAGAAGCGTCCCGATCTGGCGTTCAGCTCATTTCCGAAGAATATGGAGTTGATGGAAGGTCAGTACTATTCGACGGCGTTCCGGGACAAGTATCCGAAGTTCAATGGATTGATCTGGGCTTATCACTGGCTACAGGTCGGGCTCTACGAGCCGCTCGTCACCGGAAAAAATGCAGCGGAGCGACAGACCGGCGTCGTTGCGGCCGTTGCGCGCTTCTGGCAGATGCTCGAGGCTCCACCGTCAGGCATGCCCACGATAATGCCTATGACCGCTGCGGTCGCCCCGGCGTTCTCGGCGCGTTACCCCGAAGCAGCGATAATTTTCGACAACCTGCACTCGATGCACGATGTCATCTCCGACATCCTGGCGTCGCCCAAGGTCGCCCGGAATCAGAAGCGGGCCGATATCATGAAGGCAGTTTCGCTTTATCGAGATCGTACTTCGTTCGTGATGACGCAGGCCGAGTGGCTCGACATGTCGAACGCGATGGGCGTCAACAACATGGGCGGCACCGCGACGAATTTCCTTGCGGCGCTGCCGACGCCGACGACTGAACGCGGTGCAGTGCACGTTCACGGTGCGACTGCAGCTCCTGGCGCGTCAGCTGCTCCGGCAGAACACGTTCACGCTGCACCCGCCACTCCTGCTGCACCTGCGGAATCTGAGCACGTTCATGGCGATGCCGCCGCCGCGCCCGCCGACACCGCGAAGCCAATGGCTGGCATGAATCACGACGCGATGCATGCAAAGGCAGCTTCTGCCGATGTGATGATGCCGATGCTCATGCGGATGCTGAAAGATCCCGCAATCCGGCAACGCGTGAATGCGAGCCCGGAGATGCGCCGGATGATGAACGCCATGATCGACGAGATGCCTGCCGATCACCGTCCGGAGATGCGGAAGTTGCTGGCAACCAGGGTAGTTGCCCCTGTCAAAAAGCCGGCGAGCAAACCTGCGCAAAAGAAGCCGGCTCCGAAGAAACCCGCTGCCAAAGATCCACATGCAGGGATGGACCATTCTACAATGAAGAAATAGAGGCTTGACATAGGGGAGGGGGGTATATAACGTTATACCCCAGGAGGGTATGTCATGCAAGAATCAACAGAAGCCAGCTGCGCCTGCGGAACCGCCAATAGCCGCAAGGCGCTTCACGTCGACCCGGATCGAAAGGAGCGTAACATCAAGCGCCTTCGCCGGATCGAAGGCCAGGTGCGCGGACTCCAGAAAATGGTCGACGAAGACCGCTACTGCGCGGACATCATGACGCAGATATCATCGGTCAACGAAGCACTTCGCAGCGTTGGTCGCGAGCTCATGCGCAATCACCTGCGCCACTGTGCAACAGCAGCAATACAAACCGGCGGCGCCGAAGCCGACGCTATGTACGACGAGATCGTAGACCTCATCTACAAGAGTGGACGATGACCACGAAAACGAACGACCGGCACACACGATCAACACCCGACGGCCTCGGCGAGCGAATCGATCTGCCGATCACAGGGATGACGTGCGCCGCGTGCGCGAATCGCATTGAAAAATCGCTGAGCAAAAGCCAGGGCGTCAGAAAAGCGAACGTCAACTTCGCAACTTCACGCGCCACGGTCGAATATGACCCGGCATCTACGGGTATCAGGCAGCTCGTCGATACAGTGAAAGATGTCGGTTACGGCACCACTGGCCACGCCCGCGCTGATTTCGTTGTCGACGATTCCGCCCGCCCATCAGGGTCGTCGCAGCCCCTCGAACACCACCTAGCCCGGCAGAAGGGCGTAGTCAGCTCCGACTTCAACCTCGGCACAATGCAGGTGCGCGTCGAATACCTGACCGGGGCTACCGATGCAGGCGCGATCAAGGCTGCCATACAGGACTTCGGTTACAACGTGCGAGACACCTCCGCCGGACCTGATTCCGAGAGCGAAGATGACGCGCGGATGGCTGAGTATCGTGACCTGAAGCGGAAATTCCTGATCGCGAGCATCCTGTCGCTGCCGGTACTCATCATGGCGATGTCGCACGGCAGGATCGCCGCGCTGAATTTCGCCGGCGCGAATTTCGTGCAGCTCGCCCTTACTACCCCGGTCGTGTTCTACTGCGGCGCGCAATTTTATCGCGGCGCCTGGGCTGCTCTGAGACACCGCGCGGCAGACATGAACACGCTCATCGCGATTGGAACCGGCGCCGCATATCTCTACTCGACCGCAGCTACGATCACACCTCGATTCTTCTCAGCGAGCGGAACGATGTCCGGAATGCAGATGGGCACCGAACCGATGGTGCCCGTCTATTTCGAGGCCGCGAGCGTCATCATCGCGCTGATCCTCCTCGGACGAATGCTCGAAGCGCGCGCGAAAGGCAAAACGTCGGAGGCTATCCAGCGCCTCGTGAAGATGCAGGCGAAAACCGCGCGCGTCATTCGCGACGGGAAGGAAACCGAGATCGAAGTCGAGCAGGTTCTGCCGGGAGACCTGATCGAAGTGCGACCGGGCGAAAAGATTCCCGTCGACGGCATCATCAGAAGCGGCGCATCTGCAATCGACGAAGCGATGCTGACCGGCGAAAACATGCCTGTCGACAAG
>JBBREF010000021.1:0-35956 GCA_038203205.1 Gemmatimonadales bacterium
GACCTCCCCAGCCGAATTCAACCTTCAGGCGCCGGTCCAGCCCGCCGGTGACCAGCCAAAGGCAATCGCAGAGCTGACGCACGGCCTGATAAGAGGGGATCGGTTCCAGACCCTTCTTGGCGTTACCGGATCCGGCAAGACCATGACGATCGCCAACGTCATCAGAAATTTCGGCAAGCCGACTCTCGTTCTCTCACACAACAAGACCCTCGCCGCGCAGCTGTACGGTGAGATCAAGAGCTTCTTCCCGAACAACGCTGTCGAGTACTTCATCTCGTACTACGATTACTACCAGCCTGAAGCGTATGTCCCGACTACCGACACGTACATCGAGAAGGACGCGTCGATCAACGAGGACATCGACAGGCTGAGACTGCGTGCGACCTCGAGCCTGATGGAGCGGGAGGACGTCATCATCGTCGCCACCGTGTCAGCGATTTACGGACTTGGCGACCCGCGGAGTTATCGCGAGCAGATGGTGACTCTCACTCGCGGCCAGCGGATTCCGCGCGATGAGATTCTGCGTTCGCTCGTCAAGATTCAGTATTCACGCAACGACGTGATGTTCGATCGCGCCACGTTCCGCGTACGCGGCGACACCGTCGAGATTCTCCCAGCATATGAAGAGCAGGGTGTTCGCGTCGAAATGTGGGGTGACGAGATCGAGAAGATCTCGAAGATCAACCCGCTCACCGGCGAAGTAATAGCTGATCTGCAGAAAGCGGCGATCTATCCCGCAAAACATTTCGTGACTTCACGACCGACGATTCAGCGCGCGGTCGAGCTGATCAGGGACGAGCTTGGCGGTCGCCTCACGGAATTGCGAGCGACAGGGAAGCTTCTCGAAGCGCAGCGCCTTGAATCGCGCACGAACTTCGACATCGAGATGATGCTGGAGATCGGAACGTGCGCCGGAATCGAGAACTATTCCCGGCACCTCGCGCTGCGCGAGCCGGGCGAGCGGCCCGCATGTCTCTTCGATTATTTCCCTGAGGACTTCCTTCTCGTCGTTGACGAATCGCACGTCACACTTCCGCAGATCGGTGGAATGTTCAATGGCGACCGCGCGCGTAAGCTGACGCTGGTCGATTACGGATTCCGCTTGCCGAGCGCGCTCGACAACAGGCCGCTTATGTTCGACGAGTTCCTCTCGCTCACGCCGCGGGCAATCAACGTCTCGGCGACGCCGGGTGAAATCGAGCTGCGGCTTTCAGAGGGTGTGGTAGTCGAACAGATCATCAGGCCCACGGGTCTCGTCGATCCCGAAATTGACATTCGCCCGGTGCGCGGCCAGGTGGACGACCTGCTCAACGAGATCCGTATCCGCGAGAAAAAAGGTGAGCGCGTTCTCGTCACTACGTTGACCAAGCGGATGTCGGAGGATCTCACCGACTACCTGCAGCAGATGGGCGTCCGCGTGCGGTACATGCACTCGGATATCGACGCGATCGAGAGGATGGAAATTCTTCGCGGACTGCGGCTCGGGGAGTTCGATGTGCTGATCGGAATCAATCTACTGCGCGAGGGTCTCGACCTTCCGGAAGTCTCACTCGTCGCAATTCTCGATGCTGACCAGGAAGGTTTCCTGCGCAGCGACAGATCGCTGATTCAGACAGTCGGGCGTGCAGCCAGACACGTCGAGGGGCGTGCGATCTTCTATGCCGACAGGATCACGGGGTCGATGGAGCGAGCGATGGAGGAGACGAAGCGTCGGCGCGAAACGCAGCGCGAGTACAATGCAGCTCATGGCATTACGCCGACGTCGGTGATCAAGAGCATGGATCAGGTTCGTTTCATCACCCGCGTCGCAGATGCCCGCGAAGGCAGCGATGCAAGACACGAGGAACAGGCACGCCGTGTCGCCGAGGCTTCGCCGAACTACGGGAAGGATCCGGTGAAGCTGGTCGAGCAGCTCGAGAAGGAAATGAAAGAGGCTGCGACGAATCTCGATTTCGAGACTGCGGCGCGACTGCGTGACCAGCTGTTCGAGATTCGCGCAAAGTCCGACGGCAATCGCTCGCGTTCGCGCGGGTCGCTCTCGGCCATCAGGGTGGAGCGCTGATGCAAGCGCACAGGCATGTTGTTCCGCCGCTTGCAGGGAAAGGCGGGCTAACGCTCGATGAAGCGGGGCTGAAGCGGTGGGGAAGTGAGCTTGGTGAAGCGAGCCAGCCGCCGCTCCTCGTGTCTTTATCCGGCGAACTCGGCGCCGGGAAGACAACGCTCGCGAAGGCGATCTGCGAGGGTTACGGAGTGAGCGAGCCCGTCACCAGCCCGACGTATGCGCTGGTGCATCGCTACGATGCCCCGAAGTCGCCGGTTTTTCACATCGATCTCTATCGCCTCGACAACGAAGCACAGCTCACGAATATCGGCTGGGATGATATTCTGGCCGAGCGGGCGCTGGTGATTGTGGAGTGGCCCGAGCGAGCGGGAGACCTAATGCCGGACGGCCACCTTCACATCGATATCGAGTATCACGCGGAGGATCCGACGCGCCGGATTCTGCTGGCCGGATGAGCTTCGGCCTTACGCTGGCGATCGACGGATCGACGTATGCAGGCAGTGTTGCGGTCATTCGCGACGTGACGGTGATTGCGGCGGCGGAACTCCCTGATTCTGACACTCCGGGAAAGGGTGGAAGGGATGAGAAGTTTTTCCCGATGGTGGTGCATGCGCTCGACGCAGCAGGGGTGAAGCCGTTTCAACTCGACCGCGTAATCTGCGGGTCCGGTCCGGGAAGCTTTACAAGCCTTCGTGTGGCCGCGTCGATCGCGAAGGGAATTGCTGTGGGGAGTAACCGGGAAATGTTTACTGTTTCGTCGCTGATGTTGATGATCGCCGAGATGGAGCCAGGCAAGTACGTGGCAACACTTCCTGCAATGCGGGGCGAGGTGTTCGCAGGAGTGTTCGAAGTATCAGCCAACGCTGTCTCGGCGCAGGGAGCACCTGCACTGGTTGCAGCTGCAGATCTCGAGGCGCTGGCGACGTCGGCCGACGCGATGCTGGTTTCGCGAGCGCCACATGCTCGCGCCGTTGCAAGGATACTGGCTCCAGTCATCAGTTCAGGCCCGTGTGACATTGACACCTGGGAGCCACTTTACGGCCGCCTTGCCGAGGCACAGGTGAAATGGGAAGCGGCTCACGGAAGGCCGCTGTCGGCCGGTTGAGGTTCAGGTTGCGTCGGGCAAGCGAAGCAGATCTCGAGCATATCGTGCGAATCGAGAACGCTTCTTTTGTAGATCCGTGGGGCGCGTCTGACTTCAGGAGCGTCATCGAAGTCCCACAGGCTATCTTTCTTGTCGCTGTTGAGGAAGCCTCAGGTGTCATCGCTGGCTACGTGCTGACGATGGCCCTCTACGAGGACTCAGAGGTCCTGAACATCGCCGTCGATCTGCCGTTCCGGCGCGCTGCACTCGGCGCAAGGCTGCTCGATGCGACGCTGGACGAGGCGAACAGGCGCGGCGCCACGATGACTTTCCTCGAAGTGAGGGAATCAAACGACGCCGCGCGCAGGTTGTACAGATCGCGCGGGTTCGAGGAGATTTCGCGCCGCAGGAATTATTATCGGGACCCCGTCGAGGACGCTCTTGTTCTTCGCCGGAGCAGCAAAATGATGATGTAGGCGAAAACGCGGCGTGCTGCACGTCAGTCACACCGCTTACACTTGATGACAGCTGAACTAATCTCGCCGGGAGGCAACTGTGAGTCGGAGTCTTAACAAAGTCATGCTTATCGGGAACCTCGGCAGCGATCCCGAGATTCGCACGACTACCAACGGGAGCAAGGTCGCGACTTTTTCGCTCGCGACGGGCCGGCAGTGGAACAGTCCGAGCGGCGAGAAGCAGGAGAAGACCGAATGGCATCGCTGTGTCGTATGGAACACCAAATTCTCTACGCTTGCGGATGTCGTCGAGCGCTATTGCAAGAAGGGCGACCGGCTCTATGTCGAGGGACGCATAGACTACAGCCAGTGGAAGGACAAGGAAGGCCAGACGCGCTACACGACCGAGATCAACGTCCGCGAGCTGCTGATGCTTGGCGGCGCCGGCGGGGGACGCGGAGGTGACTTCGATTCGGATTCGGAGCCATCGCGGTCGAAAGCGCCAGCTCGCAGTAGCGGTGGTCGGTCGAGTGAGACTTTCGACGATTTCCCCGCTGCGCTCGAGGACCAGGACGACGACCTTCCGTTCTAGCCCGGATCATGTAGACGGGCGGTCGAGAATAACTCGACCGCCGCTATCGGCGGCGATGCCGGCGTTCGTGACCCGCGGGGGCCGTAAGGAGTCAGAAGCTTAGCGAATCACTCGTGCCAGTCCGGGTCTCTCCGGGACTGGTCAATATCAGATTATCGCGGAGCCACTGATGCTGGTCCATAGAGTTGCCTCTCCCCGTCGCATTTCGAAGGTTTGCACCGTGCTGACGGGATTGCTGGTCTTCGGCGGAACATCGTCGCTCTCGAGCGCGCAGACGCCCGTGCCGGCGCCGCCAACTCCAGCCCCGACCACCCCGGCGACACCAGCCCCGACTCCGTCGACAAAAAAGCCCTGGCCCACTTTTACGGTAGTGACTGCCGGACCAGACGAGGTCGTGCACGTGGTGAAGCGTGGCGACACGCTCTGGGATCTCGCGAAGTCTTACCTGAAGGACCCGTTCCGCTGGCCCGATGTATTCCAGCGTAATACCGATGTCGTCGAGAACCCGCATTGGATCTATCCCGGCGAGAACATCCGCATCCCGGCGAGCGAAGTACGGCCGGATGTCCTGGCGACAATTTCTACTGCACCGGTCCCGCCGAAGAGCACGGGCACAGTATTCTCCACAAATCCGGCCCTGGTCGGCGATCGCATCCAGTCCGATGGGGAAGTTGTCGGAAGGCAGTCGTCATCAGGAGTTCCGGCAGGCGAAATCGAGTCGGCACCATTCAGCACCCGGCGGGGAGGACCCACCGGCAGTGGCCGTCTCGCAGCAGCGTATGACAGGCCCGGAATTCTCGCATCGGCCGGAAGCAGACGCTTTCAGATCAAGGACCGCATTTTTGTCGACCTCCCCCGAGTTTCGATCGGACAGCCTGGCGAAGTTCTTCTCGCCTACCGGCTCGGTCCCGTCATTGGAGATGACGTCCAGGTCGTAATCCCGACAGCGATTCTGCGCGTCGAATCAATGAAGCCCGGTGAGCCTGCGCTCGCGCGGGTGGTACGCCAGTTCAGCGAGATCATGCTCGACCAGCGTGTCATGTCACTCGAAACGCTCCAGCCGTCGGTCGGCCGGCCCGTTTCAGTCCAGTCCGGGCCGACGGAAAAAGTGATTTACGTCGAAAATGATCCCGTATTGCCGTCGCTCCAGAGCTACATCATTCTCACTTCGCGCGCCAACAGCGGCGTGCGCGTTGGGGACCAGTTCACCCTGATGGACAACACCATCGACCCGCGGTATCCGGCGCCGCCCGTGCCGGCGGCTGTGGCCGAGGTCGTTCGGGTAACTCCATATGGAGTTACGGCGATAATCGTCGATCACGAGCAGCCGAGGATCTTTGCGGGGATGACCGCGGTTTTGAGCGCACGGGCACCCTAGGGCGATTGCGGACTGCGGACGTATTGCGGACTGCGGAATTCGGACTGAGCTGATTGCGGACTGCGGACTGCGGACGTACTGCGGACTGCGGAATGCGGACTGAGCTGATGGCGGACCTGCGGACGTACTGCGGACTGCGGAATGCGGACTGAGCTGATTTCGGGCTGCGGACGTATTGCGGACTGCGGAATTCGGACTGAGCTGATTGCGGACTGCGGACGGACTGCGGACTGCGGAATTCGGACTGAGCTGATGGCGGACTGCGGACGTACTGCGGACTGCGGAATGCGGACTGAGCTATGAGGATGGCTTCTGAGAGTTAGGCGCTTGCCGAGCGGATGTTGCGGGCGCGCTCGCGCGGAATCGTTGCCAGCAAGAGCATTCGAATTTCGATTAGCCTTTCCCGGCGGGGTTCCACGATTTCGATGCCAAGCACCCTGACGCTTCCATCGTACCATTCGATGCACTCGCGGGTGCTGCCTAGTGCATACTCAAATATCCTGGCGCGATCGCGACCTGAGCTTCTGGAGTACCCTTCGGCCAGGTTAGCGGCGATCGATACCGCTGCGGTATAGAGCTGACACGAAATTTCCTTCGTCAGCGGATGTTCGAGGAGGGCAGTTGCATCCTCCCAGCATTCATCGATTGCATCACAGGCCAGCTGATATGATCGCATTTTGGCCAGCGAATCGGGACGCTCGATAGTCGCCTTGCGGAGGGGCCCTTTGGTATGCGGCATACCTGAGAATCAACGGAGACGCGATCGGTTACCTCATCACTCGCTCCTCGCCATCATCGCTTTCCGGCAATTTGCTGTGAGTCCTCATTCCGCAGTTCGCAATACGTCCGCAGTCCGCCATCAGCTCAGTCCGAATTCCGCAGTCCGCAATGCGTCCGCAGTCCGCCATCGGCTCAGTCCTCATTCCGCAATCCGCAATCATCCCGGGAAAGGGGTGGTTCATTCCCCCGGCACCCTTAGATTACGTCGATCATGACAGTGATCGCTCCTTCCTCTTCGCGTCGCGCTCTCGTAACCGGTGGCGCAGGGTTTATCGGCTCTCACGTTGCCGACCTTTTCATCGCCGAAGGATTTGCCGTTGAGATCATCGATGATCTCTCCAGCGGCAACTCCCGCAACGTCCCCGAGAACGCGCTGCTCCACAAACTGAGTGTTACTTCAGACGAAGCCGCAAGCATCATCAAAAAAGGGAATTTCGACGTAGTCGTGCACCTCGCCGCGCAGATCGACGTAAGGAAAAGTGTTGCTGACCCGATCTTCGATGCGAACACCAATGTCATCGGAACTCTCAACATCCTCGAAGCGATCCGCTCGAGCGGCAAGAGGACGCGAATAGCGTTCACCTCGACCGGCGGCGCGATCTACGGCGACTTCAACACCCCGCCGAACCTGGAGGACTTTCCGAAAGACCCGGAATCGCCTTACGCGATCTCCAAGCTGGCTGCGGAGTATTACCTCGCATACTTCGGGCGCCTCCACGACGTTGAGCATGTCTCGCTGCGCTTCGGCAACGTCTATGGCCCACGTCAGGATCCGCACGGCGAAGCGGGGGTAGTCGCGATCTTCTGCACACGCATTCTTGAGGGAAAGTCACTGACGATATTTGGCGACGGTCTTCAGACACGCGATTACGTCTACGTTGGCGATGTCGCGCGCGCCGTGTTCCTCGGCGCAACGCGGGACCTGCCCGCGGTTGGGCGAGTCGATGCTCGCGCGTTCAACGTCGGCACCGGCGTTGGTACATCTGTTGTCGATCTTGCTGCGCTCCTACAGGAAGCCGCCGTCAGCAGCGCCGAGATCGTCTTCGAGCCGAGAAGGCCCGGGGAGCAGCAGGAAAGTTTCCTCGATGCCTCCAAAGCGAAAAAGGTCCTCGGATGGGAACCCCAGGTCACGCTGGCCGAGGGTCTTGCCGAAACTTTCGCGTGGGCTGAGCTGAATGGAGCGGCGCAGCGAGCGTGATCAATCAAATGATGCTGCAAATCGGATCGGCGATCCCGACATCGCCGATGGAGCTCGTCGCAATGTCGAGCACGCCTACCAAGGTCGTGCTCCTGATTCTGGTCCTGTTGTCGCTCCTCAGCTGGGGCTTGATGGTCGCGAAGTGGCGCGAGTTCAAGCGCGCCGATGAACGCGGTCGCGCCTTCATGTACGAGTTCGAGCGCGCGCACACGCTCGACGAAGCCGCCGAGCTCGCGAAGCGTGCGCCGGACAGTCCACAGAAGGGCGTGCTTACGAGAGCGCTTCGTTTCATCAATGAAACGACTCCCGCCCTCGCGGCGAGTGGCGACCGCCAGGCACGGCTCAGCGCATCGCAGGTCGAAGCACTTCGCCAGGTACTCGACTCTGCCAGTGGCGCGATGCGCGATGACCTTGGAAAGTTCGTTCCGTCGCTGGCGACAATCGGGTCCGCCAGCCCGCTCATCGGGCTTCTCGGAACCGTGCTCGGCATCATCGAGGCGTTCATCGGAATCGCGACAAAGGGCTCAGGCAATATCGCGGCGGTTGCGCCGGGTGTAGCCGAAGCGCTCATCGCCACCGCTGCCGCGCTCAGTGTGGCCATTCCTGCGGTGTTCGGGTACAACATTTTCGCCCACCGGCTCAATCGGTTCGACGGTGAGCTCGACACATTCGCTGCGGAGCTGATTGCATTGATGGTTCGCGAAGGTCGCATCTAGGTGAGACGTCGTCGCCAGCGCATGGAGTTCAATGCGGAGATCAATGTCGTCAGCCTGATCGACGTCATGATGCTGCTGATGGTGATCTTCATGATCACCGCTCCGATGATGCAGGGCGGTGTCGATATCTCCCTTCCGCGCGCCGAAGCGAGACCGCTGGACCCGAAGAGCGGTCTCGTCGTGACGATCGACAAGTCAGGCGCAATTCATGTCGACGAAACTGTGCTGACGTTCAACGAGTTCCGCACGACGTTCGGGGCTCTGGCAGCGAACCGGGGCAGGGACGGAGTTTATCTTCGCGCTGATGCGGGCGTTCCTTACGGCTCGGTAGTGAAAGTGCTCGCGGTAATGCGGGCGAGTGGCACCGGCGACGTCGGACTCGTGGCCGAGCAGGAGGGGGAGCAGTAGCAGTGAAGCGCAGCGAGAACGCGCACCTGAAGGGACCGATGGGGGTGTCACTCGCGCTGCATCTCACGCTTGCTGCGCTCATCATCCTTGGATTTCGCAAAGGTGATGTGCCTCCGCTTCCGCCGGTTTACAGGGTGAACATCGTCGCTGCGCCCGCGGGACCGCGCGCTATCGGTGAGGTTCAGCCGGAACCCGCTGTGACACCACCTGTTGCACCGCCTGCAGCAGCGCCGCCTCCGCCTCCGCCGCTGCCCGCAACGAGGTCAGCGGTTCCGACAACGAAGGCCGCACCGCAGGCCCAGCAGAAAAAGGCAACTCCGACTGAAACGGTACCTAAAGCAGCGCCGAAGGCGGCGCCCCGAGCCGGCGGCGGGCCCATAGGTGGAAGAGGTACTGATGTCGCCACGGTTCAAACCGAAGGAATCGATTTCCCCTTCCCTGGGTATCTAAACAATATCGTGAGGCAGATCGCATTGCGGTTCAATCCCAATAACTCAAACTCGAATTTGCGCGCGGAGGTTAGATTCGTTATTCGCCGCGATGGGTCGGTCATTGGAATCGGTTTCATAACGCGCTCGGGCAATTACGCTTTCGATCTGGAGGCGCAGGGTGCGGTGGAAGCCGCAGCATCTCAGTTCGGCGCGCTTCCGGATGGATTCAACGATGACGCGCTCCCAGTAGTCTTCAGCTTCGACCCACGTATCATCAGATGAACCTTCGTCTTACAACAACCGCCGCGATAATCGCTTTCGCCGCAGCGAGCTCAACAAGCGTCGTCCAGGCGCAGGACCCGTCGAACCCGGGTGTCCGTCTCGGCATCAACTATCCCGGCGGCGGCCCTCCCAAGGTCATCGTAATGCCGGTTGATTCGACGCCCGGTGATTCGGTGCGCACGATCATCCAGCGGGACCTCGACTATAGCGATCGCGTGACGCCGCTGGTTCTCGACAACTCGACGCTGATGGGTCTTACACCGGCGGCGGGACAGAATTTCAACTACTCACTGTTTGCGAGTCTTGGCGCAGCCGCCATCGTTCAGGCGAAGCGCACGGCATCTGGCGGATTTCTGGTGTCGCTTCACGATGTCAGCGTCGGCCGGGTCCTCCAGTCGCGCGAGTTCACCTTTGGCGGAGTGCCGCCGGTTCGCGACCGGCAGATTGTTGACTCAGTCACCAGTGTGACAACTGCGCGTGAGCGCGCGCTGCGCGACTCGATACAGGATGCGTATCGTCGCCGCGCGGACATCATGCGCAGGCCCCCGCTCGCTCGTGATACTCGCGACAGGCGCTTCATTGTGCGCGATTCGATTCGTCGGGATTCGGCGGCAAGTGCATATCTCTCGCGCAACGTCTCACGTTGGGAAGAGGACAGGCGAGACTCAGTCGCGCTTTCGATCACGCGTAACGCAGCGCGGCTGACACGTCAGGATTCGATCGCCCGCGAGGCTGCGCTCGGATCGCAGCGCTTGAACATCCACAGAATCAGTGACGAAGTAGAGCGCTGGATTACGGGGCGCACTGGTATCGCGGCGACGCGCATCGCCTACGTGCATGGCGGGCTAATAAGGCTGGTTGATTCCGATGGTGCAAACGACAGGCCTGTCACGCAGCGGGGATTGTCGCTGTCGCCAGCCTGGCATCCGCGTGGCGACAGAATCGTCTATTCCAAGTTTCTTGAGGGAGGGGCTGGCACGCAGCTCGAGGAGTTCGAGCTTGCCAGTGGCCGCACGCGGACCTTGAGCGCTGGCGGGCTCAACATCACGCCAGCGTATTCGCAGGATGGACGAAGTATTGTTTACGCGAGCGGGTCTGAATCCGGAACCGAGCTTATGATGGCGAGCCTGGAGAATCCGTCGCTTGTGCAGCGCCTCACGTTCGGGAGAGGGAGCGACAACGGCTCTCCGTCGTTCAGCCCCGACGGGCGACAGATCGCATTTTTCTCCTCACGGTCGCGGTTTCCACAGATATATACGATGGACACAGACGGGACGAATCTTCAGCTCCTGACCCCTTTCACGCCGGGGGTGCGCAGCTATCGGGCAGCTCCGGACTGGTCTCCCGATGGCCGGGCGGTCGCGTTCGAGCAACAAATGGGCGACTTTCAGGTGTGGATGGTGAACGTCCGAGACAGGCAGATGACACAACTCACCAGTTTTGGTGAAAACGAAGGGCCTTCCTGGGCACCAGATGGGAGACACATGGCGCTGTCTTCGACCAGGGGCGGCTCGAAGCAGATCTGGATTCTTGACACCGAATCCGGGAGGTTTCGCCAGCTCACGCGTAATGGAGGCGCACGACTGTCAGCGTGGTCCCCGATGATCAGCAGCACCGTCACTCGCTAGTACGCACACTCACTTCAACACCAATACAATGCTCTCAATCGCCCGGGTATTCGGAATCGCAGTGGCCGTGTCCATCGTAGCCGCAGGTTGTTCGCGCAAGTCGTCGGCGAGACCGACGCCGGCGCGTGTGAACACCGACAGTCTCATCGCTGAACAGGCGCGCCTGGATTCCATTGCCCGCGCTGAGGCTGCGCGTAATGCTGCCGCTGCTGCCGCGGCGGCCGCTGCAGCAGCTGGCCCGGCTACGTCGGCTCCCCTGAACTCGAACGAGCGTTCGATCATCGCCAATGTCATTTACTTCGACGTCGACGAGTCGGCGCTTGCGGACGAGACTCGTTCGGCCCTCGAGACAAAAGCCCCGGTGATGTTGCGCCACTCAGATCTGCGCATCAGGATCACGGGGCATGCCGACGAGCGAGGAGCGGATGAGTACAACCTCGCTCTCGGTCTGCGTCGCGCGGCGGAAGCGAAGCGATACCTAGAGGCTCTTGGAATCAGTCCCGACCGGATCGAGATCGTAACGCTTGGCGAAGAACGACCGGCGGTCGAGGGGAGTACCGAAGAGGCCTGGGCGCTCAACCGTCGGGCGGAATTCGAGATCATCGCAGGCGGATGATTTACGTGGCTGCTTGCAGGGTGGCGAAAACCGCAGTGGTCGCAATCATCGCGATTGCGTCCACTGGCTGCTTCGCGTCGCTTGCCCAGCTCGATGAGGTGAACGAAGCTGTCAACGTCAACCGCGCTGAAGCGGCCGCCTCGGATTCGGTGCGTGCCACCCAGCTCGTTCAGATCCTCGGCACGCTTCGCTCGCTCAACGACTCGATTGCGAGCCTCAACCTTCGCATTACGAGACTTCGGGCAGAAACGCAGGCCGAGGTTCGCACGATGCGGCAGGAAATGAATCAGGTGCTCGAGGTTACCGGGCAGAGCGAGGCTCGTATTCGCGAGCTGCGTGAGCAAATTGACCGGCGTGCGCGGGCTTCGGCCGCGGCGGCTGCGTCGAATGTGACATCGGATACTACGCGCACCGTGCAGCCATCAGACAACGGTCCTGATCCCGCTGAACTGATACGCATAGGAAGAGATCAGCTGCAGCGGGGAGCGAACAGCTCAGCGCGCGCCGCATTCACAGATTTTCTCGCCAGATTTCCGAATTCTGAACTTGCCGTCGAAGCGCAGTTTTACCTGGCTGAATCCCATGCGGCTGAAGGGTCGACTGCTGCAGCGGACTCCGCATACTCCCGCGTCGTGGCGAAATATCCGACGTCTACCCGGGCGGCGACGTCTCTCTACAAGCGTGGGGTGATGGCCCAGACAGCGGGTCGGAGCACGGCAGCGCGCCGGTTGTTCAATGCGCTGATTGCCGACTATCCGAATTCAGATGAAGCCGAGCTGGCACGCGAGCGGCTGCGGGTGATGAACTGACCGAGTGGCGAAGGCACGTGTAGCGCCTGAGACGGAGATGCCGTTCCTCGATCATCTCGAGGAACTGCGCCACAGGCTGTTCTGGATCGCCGGGGCAATTCTCGTAGGGGTCATCGCTTCATTCGTAGTGCTTTCGCAGAAGAGGCTGGATCTCGTTGGACTTCTTGCTACGCCTATCAAGCCGTATCTGCGCGAAGGAAGCCTGGTCTACACGCACCCCGGCACTTCTTTCAAGATCATCCTCAACGCCTCGCTGATCACCGGCCTGCTCCTCGCGACACCGGTCATCGGCTATCAGATGTGGGGATTCTTTTCCCCGGCCCTTCACCGTCACGAGAAACGCGTGATCATCCCCACGCTGTTTGGAATGGTAATCCTGTTCCTGGTCGGCGTAGCGATGTGCTTCTTCATAGTGTTGCCCTTCACGCTCAGGTTCTTTCATGGGTTCGAATCGGAAGCGCTGACACCGATGATCGAGGCGACCCAGTATTTCGGTTTTGCGTTCAGCATGATGCTGGCGTTCGGGGTCGCATTTGAGCTGCCCATCGCCATTCTGCTGCTGTCGGTCCTTGGCATCGTCACTCCGCAGACACTTACGAAGTACCGTCGTCACGCGATTGTTTTGTGTGTCGTTGCGTCGGCTTTCATAACGCCAGACGCGAGCCCGACTACTCTTTTCGCGCTCGCCGGCCCGTTGTATCTGCTGTTCGAGCTCGGCCTGGCATTGTCATGGATGGTGACGCGAAAAAAGCGGAAGCGCGCGCTCGAGGAAGAGCTGGCTGAAAGACGGGAAGCCGCACTCCGGCGCGACGACACCCAGCCTCGTGAGCCGCGCCGGCTCGGCGCAACATGATGAGACTTGGCGTGCTGGCGCTCGTGATTGCCGCGTCGGCGATTTCGGCCGCCGCGCAGGTGCCAACCCGTCCCAACCTCCCACGCCCCGCGGCGCGTGATACGAGCCGTGCTGGCGATTCAGCCCGCATCGACAGCTTGCGGTCGAAGGAGTTGATCAACTGGGCAGACCCTGACTCGCTCATGTCGGCGCTCATGACCCGCCCGGGATACAGCGTCACCAGGTATCAGGGCGTGAAGGTCAGGTTCAACGCGAGCGCACGCACGCTGTATCTCGAAGGTGGTCCGGCTGGAGTGGCTCGCGGAATCACGCTGCTTGTGGGCGACACGATCACCTACAATGACTCGACGAAGATTGTTCTCGCACGCGGCGATACACTCGTGCTGCGCGATCCGACGCGTGGCAACAGCGACGTCGTCGCGCTTGGCGAGATGATTTACAACGTTGAGCTGAGACGGGGAAGCGTGACGAACATCAGCACGTCCCTGGAAAGTGGCGAGCAGTGGTTCATCGGTGGAAGCCGCGCGGGTTTCGTCAGCGACACTACAGCGGGCAGGGCGACGGCCTTCTACGTGCGAAGCGGCACCATCACGAGCTGCGACGACTCGATACCCGACTACCACTTTGCGTCGAAGCAGATAAAACTCGTTTCGAAGAACCTGCTCGTCGCGCGTCCCGCGGTGCTCTACATAGGGGATGTCCCCGTGTTCTGGCTGCCGTTCATTTTCCAGGACATGCGTTCGGGCCGGCGGAGCGGCATTCTCACGCCCCGATTCGGCGTCAACGAGATAGCGCGCAACAGTCCGTCATACAGGCGACATGTTGACAACGTCGGTTACTATTTCGCCGTCAATGATTTTATGGACGCGCAGCTCTCGCTTGACTGGCGAAGCGGTGCATCGTCGACCGAGAGCGACCCCGGTTGGGTAAAGATCAACGGGCAGTGGCGATATCGGTGGCTCGAGCGGTTTCTCACCGGAAGTTTTGCGATCTCCCGGCTCTCCCAGCGCGACGGGAGAAGGAACACCGCAATCTCGTGGGATCACGCGCAGGACTTCTCGCAGACGTCGCGCCTGACGACGAACATCAACTACGTCACGAGCACCGATCTCCAGCGCCGCAATTCGTTCGACCCGAACCAGGCGCTGGCGACGATTGTCAGCCGCGCGAGTTATCAGCAGAAACTCGGTCCAGCGTCGCTGAGCGTCGGTGGGTCGCGCACGCAGTATCCGGGGCGCGAGGAAGTGGCGCAGGACTTCCCGAATTTCTCGATCAGCACTCCCACCCTGGCGCTCGCAAAGTGGCTCGAGTGGACGCCATCGCTCAACGTCAGCAACAACGAGCGCTTCAAGCTCGATCGAAATGGCGAGTTCGCTTACCGTTTCGGACTGCTGAATGGAGTGCTCGACAGCACGAGGCTCACGAGTGATTCGCGCCAGTCCAGTCTGAACTTTACGACACCCATCAAGATCTTTGGCTTCAGCCTGAGCAACTCGATCCGGGTCTCCGACCGGGAAAGCAACGACCCGCGCCGAATCTCGATAATCAATCAGGAAGACCCGACACAACGCACCGACAGGATCTTCGCGCGGACGTACAGCACCGAAGTCGACTGGAATACACAATTCAGCCTGCCGCAGCTGCTGCCGACTTCTCTCAAGCTCAGCCCCAGCATATCGATCGGAAACGTGGACGGAAGCCGGGCATACTGGGTGCGCACCGAGCAGACCGGCGGACGGTATGTGAGCCAGTCGAAGCGACTTACCTACGGCATTTCCGCATCACCCACGTTATTCGGCCTGTTCCCGGGTCTTGGCCCGATATCCCGGTTCCGCCATACGATTTCACCGACGATCGGGTATAACTATGCGCCTGCCTCCGAAATAAGCCGTGAGTTTCTGGCCGCGCAGAACACCGATCCGACATCCTACCTTGGTTCGCTCGCTTCGAACAATATCTCGCTGAATCTCTCCCAGGTTCTTGAAGGGAAGCTGCGCTCGAAGGACACATCGAGCACCGCCGAGCCGCGCAAGATCAAGCTCCTTGCGATTGGGATGACTCCGATTGCCTACGACTTCGAGCGCAAGCGGGCGACTGGCAACTCGGGATTCATTAACGAGAACATGAACTTCGACTTCAACTCCGATCTCCTTCCGGGGTTCAGGATGGGCGTCGGGTATTCGCTGTTTCAGGGGGCCGTGACGAGCGACACTTCGAAGTTCAAGCCCTTCAGGACTTCGCTCGAAGCGTCCTTCAACATCAACGGCAACTCGGGAATCTTCGGGGCGATTACACGCGTGTTCGGCCGGGCCGTGCCTCAGACTGACCCGCGAATGCAGCGCGTCGAGCCAAGCGCTGACGACGCGCTGAACCAGCGTGTTGCATCAACGCCGGTTGCCGGCGTCGCTGCGCGCGACAGAATGTTCAGCATGCCACAAACCGAGTCGTGGCAGGCGTCGTTCCAGTTCAGCTCAACCCGGCAGCGTCCTCCATTCGGAAATGCACAGGTTGTCGAGTTCGATCCAGCGATAAGGTGCCGTCCCTACCTCGAGGCAAACCAGATCTTCAACTACGAGCTTTGTGTCGAGGAGCAGGAACGAAATCCGTCGAGCGCGGTTCCTGTCGATCCGATAACCGCTGGTGGTCCGTTCATAAGGCAGCCGTCGCGTGAGAATCTGAATTCACAGATGAGCTTCCACATCACGCCGAAATGGTCAGCGAGTTGGGGCACCAACTACGACTTTCGTGAGAGCCAGTTCGGCAGCCAGGTTGTCACGCTTCAGCGGGAATTGCACGATTGGCGCGCGATATTCGCGTTTTCGCGTACGCCGACCGGTAACTTTTCCTTCAACTTCTTCATAGCGCTCAACGCGCAGCCGGACATCAAGTTCGACTACAATCGGCAGACGTACAGTCAATAGGCTACTTGACCACACCTGCGGCAAATGCGAGGGAGCATCATCTTGTCTCGCAGTTCCAAAAAACGATGACGTCGCTGACCGATCCACAACGCAGGCTCGCGCCCGGTTGACCTCCAAAGCCTCCTGCACCTTCGAAACCTCCTTTCCCCCTGTAGTTCCAGGCACTGCTATTCTCTGGCGCATTGGAACTACGCAGGGAAAGGAGGATTGGGAGTATCAGGAGGTATTGGAGGGGATTCCCTGGTGTCACGCGATGGATTCCGGACTCACTATTTCCTCGTTGAAGGTTCAAAACCGGACCGCTGCTGGCTCGAGGATGTCCATCGCTTGCGCCTGATCGCCATTCACAACCGTCGCAAATAATGCCGAAGACCCTGCACATAACCAACGGCGATTCCGCGAAACCCGGAATCAGGACGGCCGATTCCCGCGGGGACGTGCTGCCGTGGCGCGACGTTCTTCACGAGGGGCCTGTGCCGGCCGGTGTCTCACTCGCCGACCTGAGTCGAATCAGGGCGAAGCACCTGGCCCAGCAGGGCATGGGCAATTCCGCAGACCTCGAAAAGAGTTTCCGCGAACGTGACGATCGCCTGAGGCGCTTCACTGACCACGACGAAGTAGTGCTGTGGTTCGAGTGGGATCTCTATGACCAGCTTCAGCTCATCCAGATTCTCGATTTTATCGCCAGCCATTCAGAGGATCTGGTCGAGAACGGGACGGTACTCTCGATTGTAAGTCTGGCGGGATACCTGGGAGAGCTGAACCACGACGATTTCCCAGCCCTCTTCGAAAGCCGGCGCAACGTAACACGCGAGATGCTCCTGCTCGGTACCGCGGCGTGGTCGGCATTCAGGAGTTCAGACCCTCGAGATTTCGAGACTGTGGCGCGCGGGGACTGCGCCGACCTCGAGTTTCTGCGGGCTGCCATCGAGCGTCAGCTCGAAGAGCTGCCATGCTCACAGAATGGACTCTCCAGGTCGGAGCGCCAGATCCTCGAGTCTGTATCGCAAGGACCGCGCAGCTTCGCAGACGTTTTCAGGAGCACGTCAGCCAGGGAAGACCGGCGATACTGCGGCGATGCGACTCTGGCTCGCTACATTGAGCGAATGAGCCGCCACCAATTTCCGCTTCTAACTCATCCGACCGGCGAGATAATTCACGCGCCTCGGACAGCCGATGATTCGCGCGCGTTCAGAAATGCGGAAATAGCCCTCGCACCGGCGGGTCGTGAAGTGCTGCGAGCCGACCGCGACTGGATCGCATCCGGTGGCACCAATCGCTGGCTCGGGGGAATCCACATAAATGGCCGCGAATGCCCATGGCGGTGGGATTCCGTGAAAATGTGTGTCGAGAGACGTGAGGTCGTGTCATGACCGATGCGATCGTCCTCGACGGCGGGAGCCTGACGATCAGGGCGGTTCACGACGTCGCCGTCAAGCGCGCGCGAGTCGAACTGTCACGCAACGCGCGGCAGAAGATGGCTGAGACGCATAAGGTCGTCGCCGACATCGTCGAGCGCGGTGACGCCGTCTACGGAATCAACACCGGTTTCGGGAAGCTGTCGGAGATTGCGATTCCCCGCGAAAGGCTGGCAGAGCTGCAGGTGAACCTCGTGAGATCGCACGCCGCTGGGGTGGGACCGCTCCTTCCGGAGGCCGAGGTTCGCGCAATGATGCTGTTGCGGGCGAACGTGCTCGCGAAGGGATATTCAGGCGGACGGCCGGAGCTGGTCGATCTCCTCACAGGAATGCTGAACGCGGGACTTTGCCCGCCGATTCCCGAACAGGGAAGCGTTGGCGCGAGCGGCGACCTGGCTCCACTTGCCGCGCTTGGCCTCTCGCTCATTGGCGAAGGCAAACTGTCGAAGGATGGCGGGCCGCTTCGCGATGCGCGTGAGCTGCTTGCCGAATGCGGTCTCGAGCCGGTAACGCTTGGTCCGAAAGAGGGCATCACTCTCATCAATGGCACGCAGGCACACACGGCTGTCGCTGCGCTTGCTGTCAATGATGCGCTCATCCTGTGGCGCACCGCGCACGTCGCGGGCGCGATGTCGCTCGAGGCGCTACTCGGCACTCCAGTGGCGTTCGACAGGCGGATTCACGACGCGCGGGGACAACGCGGCCAGTCGGAATCGGCTGCAATGCTGCGCGACATCCTCGAGGATAGCGAGATCAGGGAATCCCACCGCGATGGGGATTCCCGTGTGCAGGATGCTTACGCGCTGAGGTGTATGCCGCAGGTTCACGGTCCGGTCAAGGATGCGCTCGACTGGATCGAGAATGTCGTCACGCGCGAGCTGAACGCGGCGACTGACAATCCTCTCGTGTTCGAGAACGGCGAGACGTTGAGTGGTGGCAACTTTCACGGGCAGGCAGTGGGGATGGCGCTGGACTTCCTCGCTATCGTGATGACGAATCTCGCGACGATTTCCGAGCGGCGAATCGACAGGGTCGTGCACCCTGACTTCAACCAGGGATTGCCGGCGTTTCTCTCCCCCGAGGCGGGAGTGAACTCCGGGTTCATGATGGCCCAGGTCACTGCCGCGGCGCTTGCAAGCGAGTGCAAGGTGCTTTCACACCCCGCGACCGTCGACACGATTCCGACTGATGGCAATCGCGAGGACGTGGTCCCGATGTCGATGGGCGCGGCCTGGAAGGCGCGCCGCGTGATAGGCAACGTCAGGAACGTCCTGGCGATCGAGCTCATGTGTGCGGCTCAGGGATTGGACTATCGCGCGCCGCTCAAGCCCGGACGGGGATTGCGACCGGCTTATGCCGCGGTGCGTGCGCTCGTGGCACCGCTCGAGGCAGACCGGGTGTTGAGTCCCGATATCAACGCGATAGCTGATGCGATTGGAAAAGGAGTTTTCGATGCGGGAACAGACAATGAATGAAATCGAGCAGGCGATGCCCGACACAGGAACGATTCAGCATCGCACGATGATCAGGGCGCCGCGAGGCACGGCCATCACCTGCAAGGGATGGCAGCAGGAAGCTGCACTGAGAATGTTGATGAACAATCTCGACCCGGAGGTAGCGGAGCGTCCTGAAGATCTCGTGGTTTATGGTGGGACCGGCAAGGCGGCGCGCAGCTGGGAAGCGTTCGAAGCGATAGTCACGACTCTCCGGCGACTGAACGCCGATGAGACACTTCTCGTTCAGAGTGGCAAACCGGTTGCGGTATTCCGGACACACGCGGGTGCGCCGAGGGTGCTGATTGCAAACAGCAACCTTGTTGGACGGTGGGCGACGTGGGAGAATTTTCGCGAGCTCGAGCGCGCCGGCCTGACGATGTACGGTCAGATGACCGCCGGATCGTGGATCTACATCGGATCGCAGGGAATCGTGCAGGGGACTTACGAAACTTTTGGCTCTCTCGCGACAAAACATTTCGGTGGCTCGCTTGCGGGCCGATTCGTCCTCACCGCTGGCCTCGGCGGAATGGGCGGCGCACAGCCTCTCGCTGCGACGATGCAGGGAGCCGCGGTTCTTGCGATCGAGGTCGATGAGACGCGCATAGACAAGCGTCTCGAGACCCGCTATTGCGACAGAAAGACGTCGAGTCTCGACGAGGCAATGGCGTGGATCGACGAGGCGAAGGCGTCAAAGTCTGCGCTTTCAGTTGGCCTCATCGGCAATGCTGCCGACATCCTTCCCGAGATGGTATCGCGTGGCATTGTTCCCGACGTGCTTACAGACCAGACGAGTGCGCACGACATGCTCAACGGTTATGTGCCACGAGGAATGTCCCTCGATGACGCGAATGCACTTCGCATTGCCGATCCCGCCCGCTACGTGGAGATGTCGACTGCGTCGGCTGTCGCGCACGTATCGGCAATGCTCGACATGCAGAAGCAGGGTGCGGTGACGTTCGACTACGGCAATAACATTCGCACTGTTGCATTCGATGCCGGCCTGAGCAACGCTTTCGACATTCCCGGATTCGTCCCCGAATATGTTCGTCCACTGTTCTGCCAGGGGAAGGGACCGTTCAGGTGGGTCGCTCTATCCGGCGATCCGAAGGACATCGCGCGCACCGACGAGCTCGTGCTCGAGCTGTTCCCGAACGACGAGCACCTGAAGCGGTGGATCACACTCGCGCGAGAGCGCATCGCATTCCAGGGGCTGCCGGCCCGCATATGCTGGCTCGGCCAGGGGGAGCGGGCGAAGTTCGGGGTGGCGCTCAATGATCTCGTTGCATCGGGCGAGTTGTCAGCGCCAATAGTGATTGGTCGCGATCACCTCGACACGGGAAGTGTTGCTTCGCCATTCCGTGAGACGGAGGGAATGCTCGACGGAAGCGACGCGATAGCTGACTGGGCGATTCTCAATGCGCTGCTGAATGTAGCCAGCGGCGCGTCGTGGGTTTCGTTTCATCATGGCGGTGGCGTCGGCATTGGCAACTCGTTGCATGCTGGCCAGGTCATCGTCGCAGACGGCACCCCCGAAATGCGTGAGCGACTTCAGCGCGTTCTTACGAACGACCCCGGCATCGGCGTTGCGCGGCATGCCGATGCCGGATACGACACAGCAATCGCGACAGCCGCAGCGAACGCGATCGACCTGCCGATGCTGGCATAGATGCTCTCGAGCAAGTTCAAGCCATGGCACGTTCCGGTGTTTCTCGCGAAGTACGCATACCTCGGTATCGTGAGGAAGCCGGTGCTGGTGCATTTCGAGGTGACGCTGCGTTGTAATGCACGCTGCGGATTCTGCGACTACTGGAAAACCGATCCGGGGTCAAAGGCGAGCGAGCTGAAGAGTTTCGTCGACGCGGCGAAATTTTTCAACCCGATGATGATCACCTACACCGGTGGCGAGCCCACCCTGCGACGTGATCTCGAGGACATCGTCTCGGCGGTCAACAAGGCTGTGCGGATCCAGTACTCGACGATGATAACACATGGCGGAATGATGACGGCCGAGCGTGCGAAGTCGTTGTGGGATGCGGGTATTCACCAGTTCAATTTTTCGCTCGATTTCCTCGATGAGCGCCACGATGTCGCGCGGGGTATTCCAGGATTGAGCTCGAAGATCTTTGGCGTGATTCCGAGGATGCGCGAGATCGGCGTCGACAGCATAAGGTTCAACACCGTGATCCGCGAGAACAATCTCGATCAACTGATGCCGATCGTGCTGCGCGCCAAGGAGCTTGGAGTCGGAGTCAACTTCAGCTCGTATACCGACTCAAAGAACGGCAACCGGGATGGGCTGATCGCGGGTGAACGTGTGCGGGACCTGAATGAGGCGATTGCCGAGTTGCTCGCGTACAAGAAGCAGAATCGCGGCGTCATCACAAATTCCGACTATTACCTGGAGAACATCCCGCGATACGTGAGCGGGGAGTTCACCGAACCGTGCCAGTCGGGGATTCGCACGATTCACGTGGACCCAACGGGACATGTGAAGCGCTGCCCGGATTTTCCGGCTGACTTTCACTGGAAGGACTTCAGGAAATACGAGCCGATCGAGTGTAATGCGTGCTTCTATGCATGCCGTGGCGAGGCGCAGGCTCCGATCCGGTTGTCGCGGATAAGGGATGTGATGGCGAGTCCATCTTAGGGCGGAAACCCATGGGTTGTGCGGATTGGGCGGATCACGCCGATCACGCGGATACCGCGTCGAGCAGATTTAGCGGGGCCTGTTCAGTCTCTCCGCGACTTGCCTGTAAAACTTTGGTTTTGGACCGAAGTGCAGGAGCAGGCCGACGTCGATTTTACTTGCACACAAATAATTCTGGAGTTGGCGTTCCGCGGCGGGCGCGAGCGTAGCTGTTGATTTGATTTCGACAATGACTTTAGTGTCGATCACCATGTCGATGCGGTATGTACCGGTTACGACACCCTTATAGGTCACGTCTATTGGGACCTCGCGCTGGACCAGGCGGCTACGTAGTCTCAACTCGTGTTCCATGGCAAGTTTGTAGTTGTTCTCAAGGAATCCGTACCCAACGGTGTTGTAAACCTCAAAAAAGGCCGCGATCACCACGTTGGTGATTTCTTCTTCAAGCAGTTTTTCAATTGCCATTCGCGCAATAAACCATCGACGTGTCTCCAGACCAGCATCCTTCCATCGCAGATCCGCCCTATCCGCTGCATCGGCCTAATCCGCACCCCCCTGGGTTTATGTCCTCAAAGATCTTCGTAAACGCATCACAAGTCGTCACCTGCTCAGGCTCGACTCGCGCCCGCCGCGGGATCGAGATGCAGCACGCGGAAGTACTCACCGGTGTCGCGGTGGCAGTCGATGGCGAGAAGATCGCCGGAGTCGCGTTAAGGGATGAGCTCGAACGCCAGTATCCAGATGCTGAAATCATCGATTGCGGCGGCCGGGTAATCACGCCGGGGCTCGTTGACTCGCACACTCACGCGATATTCGGACGTGCCCGGTACGAGGAGCAGGAACTCCGCGCATCAGGTGTCGGGTACATGGAGATCGCACGGCTCGGCGGCGGGATTCACTCTTCGGTCGCAGACCTCCGCAGCCGCACCGAAGATGAACTCACCGAACTTGCGCGCGCGAGAATTCTTCGCCTCGCGTCGTACGGCTCGACGACGATTGAAGTAAAATCTGGTTACGGGTTGTCACTCGCTGACGAGATCAAGTCGCTCAAGGTCATCGCCCGCCTGTCAGAAGAATTGCCGGTCAGACTCGTCCCCACCTGGCTTGGAGCTCACGAAATCCCCCAGGAATTCAGGACGACCACCGCCGACCGGCGCGACTACATGCATCTCCTCATTGACGAGATGCTGCCGTCGGTCACCCGGCGCGGACTCGCGTGGTTCGCCGATGTATTCTGCGAGCCCGGGGTTTTTACCGTCGAGGAGACGCGCGCGATTCTCGTCGCGTCGAGAGCCGCAGGGCTGGGAATCAAGCTGCACGCGGACGAGCTCGAGCCGCATGGCGGGGCAGAGCTGGCCGCCGAGATAGGAGCCACGTCTGCGGACCATCTTGCAGCGATCTCCTCACGAGGGATCAGTGCGCTGTCCGCGTCCCCGACAGTCGCGACGCTGTTACCCGGCACAATGTTGTTCCTCGGCAGGCAACAGCAGGCTCCCGCCCGGGCGATGATCGATGCCGGCGTAGCGGTCGCGCTGGCGACCGATTTCAACCCCGGCACCTCGCCGACCTTCAACTTTCCGCTCATCCTCACGCTTGCGGTGAGCCAGTTGCGAATGAGCGCCACCGAAGCGATCCTCGCCGCTACGGTAAATGGTGCCGCCGCACTCGGGCTCGCCGAAACTACCGGCCAGCTGTCTCCGGGGTTCTCTGCAGATATCGCGTTGTGGGACGCCGAAGATTATCGGGAGATTCCCTATTGGTACGGGGACAGGAGATGCGCGGGGACCTGGGTGAAGGGGAAGCGCGGAGTGTTGGACTAAAGACGGGTCGGCAACGGCAGGAAACCACAGCCGGGGGCACGCGGTTACTAACTGCTTTGCCTGCGTCCTGCTAAGGCGCAACCGCGCCGCCCGGCAAACAGCAGAAACCCATGGGTCGGCGGATTCGGCGGATTCAGCGGATTCGGCGGATCTTGCGGTTTCCTGAGAGACGACGCCCTGTGTGAGCACCAACATCGCTGCCGCGTCATGATTCGATGGTCTGGGGTTAAACCCAGAAAGAATAAACCTGACTGCAGCAGTCTTCTCTCCATCGCGCCCGTGCACCGTATCGGCTTGATCCGCCGAATCCGCCCGATCCGCACCCCCTGGGTTTCCCGTGTCTCGTTATTTACGACGATCTCGCCGATCATCCCGGCATGAATCGAGCTTCCAGCCGGAAGCCCGGGTCTTCTGGTTCTGGTTCGACGGGCCGTTCACGATACATCGCGGCCGGAAGATCGTCGTTCTAGCAGCGATAGAGGCAGGAAAAAGACTGTCACTACCGCAACGTGTCCGATAACTTGAATCTCGCGCGCATGCCCGGGTGGCCTGCGCGCGGCCACGCCTCAGCAGACCAGATGTCCAATACCGCCAAGCTCAAGAAAAAGGCCGCCGAATACGAGGCCAGAAAGAACTACGAAAAGGCTCTCGATGTCTACGAGCAGGTGCTGACGTCAAAGCACCCCACGGACGAAGAACGTGACGTCGCACTCTACAATCGCGTCGGCGACCTGCACTATCGTCTTGGCAACAACGAGCAGGCACTCAGCTACTACGAGCAGGCCGCTGATTTTTATGCCGAAGGTGGGTTCTTCAACAATGCGATCGCCCTGTGCAACAAGATCCTTCGATATGCTCCGGGCCGAACGATCATCTACTACAAGCTTGGAATAATCAGCGCGAAGAAAGGATTCAACAGCGACGCCAAGCAGAACTTCCTCGAGTACGCCGATCGCATGCAGCGGCTCGGCAAGATGGACGAAGCGTTTCGCGCGCTGAAGGAGTTTGCCGACCTCTGCCCCGGGCAGGACGATGTCCGCCTGATGCTCGCCGAACAGCTGACGCGCGCACACAGGAAGCCCGAAGCGCTCGAGCAACTCGAGATTTTGTACGACACCCTTCAGGCAGAGGGGAGAACAAGCGAAGCTGGAGCGACGCTCGAGCGGATGAATACGCTCGATCCCGCTTTCAAGCCGCGCCGCTCGGTTACACCGCGGACACGCCAGAAGGAAGGGCTCGTCTTTCTCGATCTCGATTTCGACGATGCCGTCCCGACTGCGCGGGGAGTCGCTGAGGACACCGACGAGACCCTGGCCGAATCGCCTCCACCTGAAGGTTACGTCGAAGTTCAGCGGGTCACTCCGGCCGAAGGGTTCGAGACGACGCAGATCGAGACCGAAGACGAGGCGGAAGAGGTCGACGCCTCAACAGCACCGGCTGATCCCGATGCTGTGGAGGCGGTCGACTCGGTGGTCAATGAGGGCGGCGCAGTCCCTGAGCCGGAGCCGGAGCCGGAGCACACGCCTGAGTATGCAGACAGCGACCCTGACCCGGGGCCGGGCGCAAACAATGAGCTGAGGTTCATCACCCCGCTCGAAGTGAATCATGATTTCGGTGCACCGGAGCAGATCGAGACTGTTGAAGATTTCAGCTTCGTTGAGATCCCTGCCTCGAATGGAAGTGCCACAAATGGCGGCGCGACGAACGGCATTCATGCGCTCGAGGATCTCTCGGACATCGAGCCGGTTGTGCAACCTGATGACGATTTCGTCGACCTCGGCGAATGGCTTGAGCGAAACCGCACGCCAGCATCGACACGCATGGTCGCGCACGACGAGGAACCCGAGAACAACGAGCAGAAAGACTTTGCCGAAATGCTCGACAAGTTCAAGGAAGGAATCTCGCGCAACGTTGACGACGAAGATTTCGAGAGCCACTATGATCTCGGGATCGCATTCCGCGAGATGGGGCTTCTAGACGAAGCGATCGGATCGTTTCAGAAGGCTTCGCGCGGGGCCGAACAGCGGGTGCGCGCCTCAGAAGCAATCGGGCAATGTTTCATGGACAAGGGCGAGGCCGGCGTGACGGTCAAAGTACTCGAGCGGCTTCTGGGTGAACCCGGGATGTCGGACCCACAAATGGTCGGCGTCCTTTATCTCCTCGGTCGCGCCGCTGAGTCGCTTGGTAATTCCACCCAGGCATCTGGCTACTTCGAGCGCGTTCTCGCTGTCCAGATCGGATTTCGCGACACGGCCAGCCGGCTCTCGGCCCTCGCCGGATGAGCAATGCGGGTTTGATTGACCCGATGCCCGATCGATTGTCAGATGAGAAGGATCTGCTGAGGCGGATTCAGGATCCGGTGCGCGCGGCGCTCGAAGAAGTGAGCGTTGAGATGATTTCTTCCATCGAGCATGATGCGCCGCTGATTGCGCAGATGGGATCGCACCTCATGGGGATGCGGGGAAAGATGTTCCGCCCGACGCTTGTCCTGCATTGCGCCAATACCGATGACGATGCACGACCGGAAGCGGTGACGGTCGCTGCTGCAGTAGAGTTGATCCATCTCGCTACGCTCGTTCATGATGACGCGATAGATCATTCGGTGCTGCGGCGCGGCATGCCGACGCTGAACTCACTGTTCAGTCACCAGATCTCAGTGATAATGGGCGACTTCCTCTACTCGATCGCACTCATGAAGCTGGTCAACCTCGGCGACATCGATGCGCTGCGGGCGCTGACCCGCGCGTCGACCGAGATGACAGTCGGTGAAATGCGTCAGCTTGCTGTAAATGATTCGCTTTCTTTCTCCGAAGACGATTATTATGCGCTCATCCGCTCGAAGACCGCATCGCTGATGTCGGCTGCGTGCGAGGTGGGGTCACTTGCCGGCGCGAAGCGGCACCGCGAGCATCTGCTCAAGTTCGGCGATGCGCTGGGAATGGCCTTTCAGATTGCTGACGACCTCATCGATTACACCGAGCAGCAGGAGACCACCGGCAAGCCGACAGGGCTGGATCTCAGGGAGCACAAGGTGACTCTGCCGCTCATCGCCGCGCTGCGCGTGATGACGGCGGCCGAGCGTTCCAGGGTCAATGACCTGTTTGCCAACGAAGACCCGGGCGAGGAGGAAGTTTCAGAGGTGACGAGAATTGTGACTGTGAACGGCGGGCTCGACTATGCCCGGGAAAAAGGTGTCGAGCACGCTGAAAGGGCGCGCGAGGCGCTCGAGGGATTGCCAGACACAGTAGCGCGACGGGCGCTCCTGGACTCTATTTCGTATGTGATGGAGCGACACGCATAATGCCCCCACGCGGCGCAGCCCGGCGCGGTGCTGTCTTCCACGCGATAGTTTTGTCAATAGGGTTCATCAGCGGGGGTCTCATGACCCAGGTCTCGCGAATGTTTCTCCCGCCCGGCGCGGCGAAGGAATTTTTCACGACCGGTGTAACACCATCTGTAGGACCGCTCACGATCGACCTGATTATTCTCAAGTTCGCGCTCGGGCCGGTGGCACTCGACGTATCGTTGCTCAGTCTGGTCGGTGTACTCCTTGCCTACCTGATTGCGCGTTCGCTTTTCTAGGAGACTGAAAAATGCTAGGCAATCTCGGCTTCCCGGAGATCATGATCATCCTGATCATCGTGCTCCTCCTGTTCGGGGCGAAGCGCATTCCGGAAATCGCTGGCTCGATGGGGAAGGGAATCAAGGAATTCAAGAAGAACATCAATGAGGCGACCCGCGGGATCGACGACGAGTCACCGCGAAGGGATAACCGGCTCAACGAGTCGGATATCATCACTCGAAGCGACGCGCCCGAAGAGAAGCGACCGGAGCCGCGTCGACTGATCTAGCGATTGTAGTTGGTTCTGGATACCCAGCAGTACGAAAAAATAAAGCCCCTGCAACTGCAGGGGCTTTATCTATTTTCACGACTTCGACTTCTTCATCAGGGGACGACTGCCTGCCTGTTCGCTGATTCGACTTCCTTCCGCTTGTCCTTCACATTCGCAGCCTCGCGAAGGTTTACCATGAACTCGCGGACCCGCTGCTGCTTGAGCTGCTGAGTGACCTGCGCGCGCTGGGAGTCCTTAACCTTTTCCCATTCAGCGCGATCCTGCAGAACACGTTGGTCAACGCGCTCGACGAAAATTGCATCGTAGATGCGGATCGGCTTGCTGACTGCGCCTATCGGAAGTGAGAACGCGGCACCGATCGCCTGGTTGAGGCGGCCGATTCCGTCGGCGCCGCCAACGCGCGTGAACGGCTGGCTCTGGATCAACTGCATGCCGGCACTTGCTGCGGCCTGCTCAAGAGATGTGCGCGCGGCCGCCGCAGCCAGCTGTTCGGCCCGCGGCATCAGCTTATCGAGCTTCTTCTGGATCGCGAGTACAGCCCTCACGTCAGGCGTCGCGTCCTTCAATGAAGGAACTCCCCCCCGGGTCAGGGAATCGAGCCTGCCGAGGTAGTAGCCGTCTTCGGCATCGAAGAGCTCGCTGGTCTCGCCGACCTTCGTCCCCTGGAACGCCCACGGTCCGACACTCGGCACAAACTTGCCGTCGATCGTTAGTGCGTCAGTGTCGAGAACAGCGGCGCGTTTGATGGTGACGCCCAGCACTTTGGCTGCTGAGTCGAGTGCGCGGGGGTTTTCCATCGAGCCGGCAATGCGTGCAAGCTCATCGGCACGCCTGTCGGTGGCCGTCGCCGCCGAATCACTCTGCTGCATGGGGAGCAGAATGTGGCGCACTGAAATCGTATCGCCCTTCTTCTCATCAACTTTTATGAGATGGTAGCCGAAGGAAGTGAGTACCGGCTGCGAGATTCCACCGGCGTCGAGTGCAAACGCAGCGTTCTCGAACTCGGGAACGAACCGGCCGCGAACCCCGCGTCCGAGCGATCCTCCGTCCGCTGCAGAAACCGAATCTGAAGACTCGGCGCGCGCGACATCCTCGAAGCGCTCGCCGGCGACGATCCGCTCACGAATCGCGATCATCCGGTTGCGCAACGCCATGCTGTCGGCGGCGGTGATCTCGCGTGGAAGGCTGACGACCGAAACGACTGCGCGTGACGGGCGCTCGAAGTCTTCCTTGTTCTTGTTGTAGTACTCGCGAATCGCCGACTCCTCGACGGTGACTGCGGTGTCGGGAATCATGTCAGGCGTGAATTTCACATAGGTCATCTGCGTCGTATCGCGCGTGTCCTGCCAGATTTTCCAGAGACGCTCATCGCTCACATACACATCCCTGGTGACCTGCTCGAAGAGTTTCTCGCGCGGGATCTGATCGCGGTAGTATGCCTCCAGCTGAAGCAGGAGGCCCTGCTGTCTCGCGACCGGGCTGGCGAGGAAGCGCTGGTACTTCGCCATGTCGAAGCGGCCGTCGGTCTGGAGGTCAGGGCTTTGCGCCAGCTGCGGCGGCGGGGCGAAACGCGCAGCCTCAGCGATCTCCTCGTCGGTGACGCGAATGCCGCGTCGACGATATTCCTGTCTCAGGAGAACGTCGCTGACGAGCTGCTCGAATGCTTCGTCGGAGAGCCGGCGGCGCTCGTCGAGAGTGATGCCGCGACCGCTCTGCTGAGTAGCCTGCTGCTCGAGAGCGGCCGTAGTGTTATACCACGTCGTGGCGAGGATGTCCTCGCCGTTGACCGTGGCGACTTCCGTTGACGGTGAGATTGGACCAACTCCGAGAAGACCTGAAGTCTCCGCGAGCAGGAATCCGCCGGCGAAGAAGATTATCAGCAAAATCCAGATCCACTTTGCGGATGTCCGCATTTGTTGCAGCAAGAGCCTGACTCCTGACGGGGCCGAAAGAAAAAAATGCGCTTGAATTGTGGGGATACAGCCTCACAAGCTACGGGAGCGGCACGCGTAAAAGCAAGCCGCCGGGATCGTTTCGAGGGCGGGCCCGGGGTTCACTTCGTACTGCGCACTCAGTACGCAGTTAGTACGCAGTAGGAAGCGCCTTTCACAGAGTGCCTCAAACAGATTGACGCGTGTCCTTTAAACGCGGTATCTTCAGCCGTTCTGTCCCGATTGCAGCGGTGACGGCACATCATTATAGAGGTTCATGGATGCAAGGATCCCCCCGGATCGACGAGCTACGGCAAAAATTCCACGAGAATCCGCGACGGTATTTCGCGCCTCTCGCCAACGAATACCGGAAAGCGGGGGACCCCGAGCAGGCAATAGCGATATGCCGCGCTCACCTGGCACAGCAGCCGGGGCACATGAGTGGGCACGTGGTTTACGGGCAGGCGTTGTACGATGCCAGGCGTCCCGAGGAAGCAAGGTCGGTCTTCGAGAAAGCGCTCTCCCTGGATCCCGATAACGCGATCGTATTGAAGCAGCTTGGCGATATCGCGCGTGAGAAGGGTGAATCGCCGGAAGCCCGTCACTGGTACGGAAAGGCCCTCGACATCGATCCAATGGATTCGGAGGTTGCGGCGTACATAGCCGAGCTGACTGAGCCGCTTACCGGTGATGCTCCGGATGTTCTCGAGGAGGTGGAGGTAGAGGCTCAGCAGGGCATCGAAGCCTCCTCCCCGGCTGACGATCAGGGCGATGGCTTCGAGGAGCCTGCCGAGGCAACTCCAGAAGTGGTTGCGGATGCGCCGGAAGTCGAAAGCACATTTGTGATATCCGATGCCCATGCCGGCATCGGCGCCGGAGACGGACACGAAGGGGAGCCGGCCGCCGCGGGCGAAGTCCAGGCGACCGAGAGCGTCAGCGCAGGCGCCGTCAGCGCTGACGCCGTCAGCGATGATACCGCCGCGGCAGATGACTCAGCGGCGGATGTAGCCTGGAGAAATACCCCGAAAGCGGAGAAGTCGCCGTTCGTAACCCGGACGATGGCTGAGCTTTATGCGAGCCAGGGGTACCCAGATGCGGCGCTCGACATCTATCGCCAGCTGGCTCTCCAGCATCCTGACGACATGGAGATCCGCGACAGGATCGATGAACTCTCGTCTGGCCCTGAGGTGAGCGAGCCGTTCTCGTTCGCCGAACTGACGGATGACGTGATCTACCAGCCGACGTCTGAGGAGACGAGTCTGACGGGCGATGACCCTCCTTCGGTCGAAGGAGTCCACTTCACGGAGATGTCGCTCAGCGAGGGTAGCGGTGTCGAGGCGGGCTTCGCTGATAGCGAAATCGCGGAGGTTACGGAGGTCAGCTGGGAAGGGTCGCTGGCTGATTTCAGTGAGATCTCGCTCGATGACCCGGCTGAGGATGCTTCCGGGTCCGAGCCTCAACATGTGTTAGAATCAACTTCAGATACTGAGGTGGAAGCTGTTGTAGAGGAGGCAGTTAACGTACCTTACCTCGACGCGGCATCAGGTGATACTGAACCGGTTGACCAGGAGCTTGCCGCCCTTGCCGATGCTCCCGCCACCGATCTACCCGCCACCGATCTGCCCGCCACCGATCTACCCGCCACCGATCTGCCTGCCACCGACCTCCCCGCTGAATCAGCGGCCGAAGAATCCGCCAGCGATGCCCGGTTCGTCGACCTCCCAGTGGCGCTCGGCGAGTTCCAGACGAGCATAGATGAAGCGGGTATGGCGGCGACGTCCCCACACGATTCTGAGATCACCCCCGCAGCAGATCCAGAGGTTGCCGCTCCGATGGCCGAATCGGAGCCCGAGCCCGAGGCCGATGAGGAATTCCGTGGCGATGAAGCCGCAGCCGCGATGGCGTCGGGCCAGCCAGCTCCAGATGACGCCGAATCAGTCGAGCCGCCGGTTGAGCCAGACTCAGGTAGTTTGGCGACGTTCGGAGGCCCCGGCGATGAATGGGGAGTGGAAGAACCCGAAACTATGGAATCGGAGGTCGTTGCATACTCGCCGGAGTTGCCCGCGCCTGAAGACCTTCCGCACTACAACCCGAAATCTCCGACAATCCGGGAATTCTTCGCAACCCTCGGCGCCCGGCGCCCGCCCGATCGCGGCGCCGCCGAATCGTTTACCGCGAGAGCTGCCGTACCTGCGGCACCCAAGGAGTTGCCGGCCGATGATCTGCCGCTCGCGACCGAAGCGTTCGACAGCCTGTTCCCCGATGACCCCCCGGCCAGCGAGGCTGACACTCGCGCCGCGTTCGCACTGAGCGGGGCCCTCAGTGGGGCCACTCACAATCCGGTGCCGTCGTCTCTGCGCACGTCACCTCCGCGGCCGACGCCCGCGGTGACGGAGCCGTCATCCGAGGCTCAGGAATCCGAAGATGACATCCGCCGCTTCCGCGAGTGGCTGGACGGCCTGGCGGATTCGTGAGAATTGCCGTCATCAACGGACCGAATCTCAATCTGCTCGGCATCCGCGAGCCCGAGCTTTACGGCACGGCAACCCTCGGCGACATCGAATCGAGACTCAGGGACGTCGCGACCGAGCTTGGCGTAGACACTTCGTTCTCCCAACTCAATGGAGAGGGGGAAATCATCGAATTGATTCACGGGCTTCGTGGCAAATGCGACGGAGCGCTGGTAAATGCAGGAGCCTATGCGCATTCGAGCCTTGCCATCCGCGACGCCCTCGCCGGGATCTCGCTCCCGTTCGTCGAGGTTCACCTCACGAACATCTACGCACGCGAGGCTGCTCGACGGCATTCGATGCTGGCAGAGGCTGCAGTAGCCGTCGTCTGCGGCTTTGGGGCCGATAGTTACGAACTCGCGCTCCGCGGCCTGGTGCGGAAGCTCTCACCGAATGACTGACAGCAGGAAAGCACGGTTGGACGCGCTGTCGGCGCGACTCGCTGCTGAGCATATCGATGCGCTCGTAATCACGAGCCTGCCCAACATTCGCTATCTGACGGGATTCTCGGGGTCGAGCGCTCTCGTGGTGATGACGGAGTCGGAGATACATCTCGTCACCGATTTCAGGTACGAGACTCAGGTCGTCGATGAAGTCGGTGATTTCGCGACCGTGCGAATCGAGCCGGTCAGCCTCTGGTCAGGGTTATGGAATATCCTGCCGCAGCTCCATTCCACGGAAGTTGTCGGATTCGAGTCAGCGCACGTGTATCACCGGGATTTTCAGCGCCTCCTGAACGAGGGGGCGCGCTGGCAATGGCGGCCGCAGCTCAATCTGGTCGAGGCGCTCCGCGAGTCGAAGGATGATCATGAGGTGGCGCTGATCAGGGAAGCGGGACGCATCGCGACTGATGCCCTTGCCGGCACGCTCCCTCAGATCACGGCGGGACTCAGCGAGCTCCAGATCGCGGGCATCCTCGAGAAAGCCTTGCGCGATGCGGGCAGTGAAGAAGCTCCGTTCCCGCCAATCGTCGCCTCCGGGCCACGTTCTGCACTGCCACATGCGAGAGCGTCTAAACGGGTGGTCGAGCGCGGTGAATTCCTGCTGCTCGATTTCGGGGCGCAGCACAGGGGCTACTGCTCGGATGTGACCCGCACTTTTATCGTCGGAAGTCCTACGCCTGAGCAGCGGGAGTTCTACGAAGTTGTGAAGGAGGCGAACCACATTGCTTCGCACTCAGTTCGTGCCGGCATGACGGGAATGGCTGCCGACGCGCTCGCTCGGAGCTACATTGAGCGCTGCGGGCACGGCGAGGCATTTGGTCACAGCCTGGGTCACGGGCTGGGACTGGAAGTACACGAATCGCCCCGGCTCGCGCGCACCTCGGAGACTCTTCTTGTCTCCGGTGCCGTGGTCACAATTGAGCCAGGCATTTACCGACCGGGGTGGGGAGGCGTCCGTATAGAGGACGATGTCCACCTCTCTGAGAATGGTCCGCAGATTCTTACGAACTTTTCCCGAGAGTTAATCGAGGTCGCATGACACATACATCAACAGCAAGGCGCGAGGCGCTCACATGATCGACCTGCGCTACGTCAAGAAGCTCCTCGAGATGATAGACGCTTCGTCCGTCAACACCATCGAGATAACGTCCGACAAGGGACTCAGGATCCGCGTATCGAAGAACTCGCCGCGCGGGCCTGTGCAGATCGCGGCGCCGCAGATGGCGCCTCCGGCACCCGCTCCAGCAGCGGCCGCGCCGGTAGAGGCTCCAGCGAAGGCAGAGCCCGCGCGATCCAACTTCCTCGAGGTCAAGTCGCCGATGGTGGGGACGTACTACTCCGCACCCGAGCCCGGCGCAAAACCGTACCTGAGCGTCGGGGATCGTATTTCCAAGGGGCAGATTCTCTGCATCATCGAAGCGATGAAGATCATGAACGAGATCGAGTCGGAGTTCGCTGGTGTCGTCAAGGAGATTCCTGCTCAGAACGCGCACCCTGTCGAGTACGGACAGGTGCTCTTCCGGGTAGATCCAAATGGCTAACACGCCCCTCGAACCACTCCCTGCTTCAGGCGCGGCGTTCGATTACCGCAGTGTCCTGCGCCAGATGCTCGAGCAGAATGCCTCCGACCTTCACCTCAAGGTCGGTTGCGCTCCGACACTGCGCGTAAATGGTGAGCTGAGAAATCTTGCGATGTCGCCAATGCGGTCTGACGACATGAAGACTCTCGCCGACCAGATCATGCCGCCCAAACGGCAGAAGGAATTCGCCGAGGCGAAGGAAGCGGATTTTGCGCTTGGTGTGCCGGGCATCGGCAGGTTTCGCGTCAATGCATATCAGCAGCGCGGCACGATCGCATACGCTTTCCGCATCGTACCGTTCCAGGCGCACACGATCTCCGAGCTCAACCTTCCTCCGGTGATGGAGGAGGTCGCGATGAAGCCGCGCGGACTCGTGCTCGTGACGGGCGTGACGGGATCCGGGAAGTCGACCGCGCTGGCCGCGATGATTCAATACATCAACCAGAACAGGAACGCGAACATCATCACGATCGAAGATCCGATCGAGTTCCTGCACCGCGACAACAAGGCGCACATCAACCAGCGCGAAGTTGGAACGGATACGGCGAGCTTCGCCCAGGCGCTGCGCCGTGTTCTTCGTCAGGATCCGGACATCCTGCTCGTCGGTGAAATTCGCGATCTCGACACTCTCGACACCGCGCTCAAGGCGGCTGATACTGGCCATCTGGTTTTCTCCACGCTTCACACGACAGACGCAACGCAGACCATCAATCGAATCCTGTCGTTCTACCCGCCGCACCAGCAGGCGGAGGTTCGATTCCTTCTCGCCAGCTCACTCGAGGCTGTGATCTCGCTGCGACTGGTTCCGCGATCCGACAAGCCGGGCCGGGTACCAGCTGCCGAGATTTTGATCAATACCGCCGCCGTCCGGGACAACATTCGCGACATGTCGAAGTCCCTCAACATTCCCGAGCTGATCGCCGAAGGAACTGTGCAGTATGGAATGCAGAGCTTCGACCAGTCGCTGATGAACTGGTACAAGAAGGGCGTCATCTCATACGAGAACGCGATCTACTACGCGACGCGGCCGAGTGAGTTCGCGCTGCGGATTCAGGGTGTCGCGGGAGCGAGTGATACGACGTGGGACAACATTCAGCAGGAAGTAACAGCTTAAGATCAACTGCCACGCCGCGATTCGCGTTTCCCGTTTTGAGTAACGCGTGTTGCGTCAAAAGGGCGACGGTAGAGCCTGTCTCGAAAGCCGGCCTTCGCGATCACTCTACCGTCGCATTTTTGACGGAAAACGGTTCACGCAAAACGCTTAACGCAATTCGCGGCAGTTAAGTCCAGCATTCCCATCACCGCTAAACCCTCTGCGTATTCTGTGTTCAAGAAGATCCTGATCGCTAACCGGGGCGAAATCGCCCTCCGCGTGATTCGCGCCTGCCGCGAGCTCGGCGTCCAGACCGTCGCCGTGTACTCGGAGGCGGACCGCGAGTCTCTTCACGTCAGGTTTGCCGACGATGACGTCTGCATCGGGCCGGCGCCTGCGCGCGACTCGTACCTCAAGATCCCGCGTATCATTGCGGCTGCTGAAATCGCCGGCGCCGATGCTATCCATCCGGGCTACGGCTTCCTGGCGGAAAACGCGGAATTTGCCGAGACGTGCGCGGCAAGCAACATCGCGTTCATCGGTCCGACGGCCGAGCAGATCCGTGTGATGGGCGACAAGGCGGCTGCACGCAATGCGATGAGTAAAGTGGGAGTGCCGATCATTCCGGGAACTCCCGGCGGCGTCGAGGATCCCGAGGAGGCGCTCAAGTTCGCTGAGGAGATTGGCTTCCCGGTAATCATCAAGGCGGCAGCAGGCGGCGGCGGGAAGGGAATGCGCGTCGCGACGGAACCCGACGATTTCATTAGATCGTTCCAGCTCGCCAGATCCGAGGCGCTGTCCGCGTTCGGCAACGGCGAAGTCTACGTAGAGAAATATCTCTCCCGGCCGCGTCACATCGAATTCCAGATCATGGGTGACCGGCACGGCAACGTCAACCACCTCGGCGAGCGCGACTGCTCAGTGCAGCGCCGTCACCAGAAGCTCATCGAG
>JBBREF010000022.1:0-35320 GCA_038203205.1 Gemmatimonadales bacterium
GACCTGAACGCGATCGCGCGGGAGCGGCTGGTTCCGTCAGCCGTGACCATGGTCGTCGTCGGGGATCTGGCGCAGATCGAGGCGCCGATTCGTGCTCAGAACTTCGGCACTGTCGAGATCTGGAATCGCGAGGGTTCGAAGGTTCGATAGGTATGGTGGTGGTCGAATGTTGTGGGTGGTTGATCGGGTGCTGCAGGTTTGACATCAAATTGGATATCAATTCGAACGATGCCGTTAGTGGCCGGGGTCGTCGCAGATGATATCCAATTGGATATCAAACCTGCAGCACCCGATCAACCACCCACAACATTCGACCTCGTGAAGTAGCAGGCTACGAAACACTGGCGCCAAACTGAGTTAGAATTGTGGCCATGAATCTCATCAAGGCCGCGTTGCTCGCGTCAGGTACCTCACTTTTCATCGCGACGGCCTCGGCCGCGCAGAACGCCTCCGGTCTCGCCGCTGAAGTGCAGGCAGTTTACGCGCATGCAGAGTCGCTGTATGTCCACCTGCACAGCCATCCGGAGCTTTCGCTCGAGGAGAAGGAAACCAGCGAGAGGCTCGCGAGCGAGCTCCGAAAGCTCGGTTACGAGGTAACTACCAAAGTCGGCGGTTATGGCGTCGTCGGAGTACTGAAAAACGGGACGGGTCCGACAGTGATGCTGCGCACCGACATGGATGCGTTGCCACTCGTCGAGAACACGGGGCTCCCGTTTGCGAGCACCGTTCGAACGAAGGACGCGTCCGGCGCTGAGGTAGGTGTGATGCATGCCTGCGGACACGATGCACACATGGCATCGTGGGTAGGAACCGCGCGCATCATGGCGAACACTCGCTCGACCTGGCGCGGCACTCTCGTGCTGATAGCCCAGCCGGCGGAAGAAATCGTGTCGGGCGCGAGAGCGATGCTCGACGACGGGCTTTTCACGCGGTTTCCAAAACCCGACTTTGCGCTGGCAGTACACAACGATACGAGGAGACCGGCTGGCGAGATCGGCTATCACGCAGGGCCGGTGTTCTCAAACTCTGATGCGCTCACGGTGAGGATCTTCGGGAAAGGCGGGCATGGGGCGCGCCCCGAATCGACAATCGATCCTGTCATCATCGCGGCGCGCACCGTGCTTGCCCTGCAGACCATCGTATCGCGCGAAGTCTCACCATTCGACCCGGCGGTCATCACTGTCGGTGCGATCCACGGCGGGACCAAGAACAACATCATCTCGGACGAAGTACAACTCCTTCTGAGTGTTCGCTCGTTCACGAAACCGGTGCGCACGCACCTGTTGAGCGCCATCGCCCGTATCGTGAAGGCTGAGGCCGCAGCCGCGGGCTCTCCGAAGGAGCCGACAATCGAACGGACGCAGGGCACCGACGCACTCGTCAACGACTCTGCATTGACGAGTCGCGTGTCGGCCGCGCTTGTTCGCAGCCTGGGAATCGATCGCGTGAAAGACACACCGCCCGAGATGGTGAGCGAGGACTTTGCCGCGTTTCAGCTCGCTGGTGTTCCCGTCCTGATGATGCGTGTTGGCGTGATAGAGCGGGAGAAGTTCGATGCCGGACTGAAGTCGGGCGTTGCACCCCCATCCCTGCATTCGTCACAGTTTGCACCCCACCTTGAACCGACAATCAAGGCAACAATTTCTGCCGAAGTACTCGCCCTGCGCGAGCTCATGAAACGATAACTAAGGGCTACTTCCCGAATATCTGGATGTAGTTCCCGGCGTTATCCCGTATCATCGCGTTCGCAGGCTGATCTCCACGTTTTGGAAACGGACCGATTGGAATCGCAACTTCCCGCGCGCGCAATGCGGCGATTGTCGCGTCGAAGTCCTCGACGACAACGCCGACCTTGAATATCCCGTGCACGTAGAGTGAACCCCTGGGTGCTGGGAGAAAATTGCGCAGCGGCACTGCTTCATCGTGCTTCACGAGCTCCACCGTGAGTCCGCCTCCCTGAAGAACCGTAGCTGCTGACCTGGTCTCGTCGGTTCTCGCCGCCTGCATGATCACCAAAAGTCCCAGTTTTTCTCGATACCAGCGGGTGCTCGCCTCCATGTCATCGACCGACAGGCCGAAGAAGGTTCCGCTGGTTACGAGGATGGCCGCTGTTCCCGAGATTCGCAATCTTGACGCGTAGCGCGTTCTACGTACACTAGCAGCGGACCAGATCCGGATCAGGCGCGATTCACGCTTAAACCACCATGGAGGTCGACGTGACCACGGCCGCACGCAGCGTATACGTTTTCGGTATCTATCTCTTAGTACTTGGCGGCATGCTCATCGGCTCACCGAATACGCTTCTCGGTCTCTTCGGGATCCCGATGACCACTGAGCCGTGGATTCAGGTTCTCGGAATAACAGTAATGGCAATTGGCATGCTGGATGTCGCGTGCGCGCGGACGGACCAGACAGGATTCTTTCGCGCAACGGTATGGACACGGTCTTTCGCATTCGTCGCGATCGTGGGTTTCGCCATTTCCGGTATCATTCCGACCGTTCTTGCTGCCTTCGGCGCAATCGATCTTGCGGGTGCGCTGTGGACCCACGTATCCCTCCGCAGCACCACAGCGCTCCATGCAGTCCCCGCCACGCCGGGACAGGGGAGACCCAGTTGACTGAAGCCCCTCGTCAAGCCGAGCCGGAGCGAACTGGCTGGCTGAACCGATCGCTTTCATTGATTGAGCGAGTTGGAAACGCCTTGCCCCATCCCGGTACGCTGTTCGCGCTCATGGCGTTGCTCGTGGTCCTCGTTTCCGGAGTTGCGTCCCGGTTCGACCTCATGGTTTTGCACCCCGGGACCGGCGCCGAGATCAGGCCCGTCAATCTCATGTCAGTTCCCGGGCTGCACCGGATCCTCGAGGGAATGGTCCCCAACTTTACCGGATTCGCACCGCTGGGCACCGTGCTGGTAGCGATGCTGGGAATCGGCATTGCAGAAGGCAGCGGCCTGATCGGCGCCGCGCTCCGCAAGCTTGTGATGGCAGCACCAGCGCGACTGCTGACGTTCGTAATCGTATTCGCGGGAGTCATGTCGAACACCGCGGCCGAAATAGGTTACGTGCTCCTGGTGCCGCTGGCCGCGGCGATCTTTCTTGCCGCAGGCCGGCATCCACTCGTAGGGCTCGCCGCCGCATTCGCCGGCGTGTCTGGTGGTTATAGCGCGAACCTTCTGCTCGGAACTGTCGATCCGCTTCTGTCCGGACTTTCGGAAGAAGCTGCTCGCATTATCGATCCTGCGAGAAGCGTGAATGCGACGGCGAACTATTACTTCATGTTCGTGTCGACTTTCGCAATCTCGCTCACAGGTACGTGGGTGACCGAAAAAATCGTCGCACCACGTCTTGGCGAATACACCGGCGACGAAAAACCCGACGGCCTGCGCGGAATGACCCCGGAAGAATCACGCGGGCTACGGTGGGCACTATATGCGACACTTGTGCTCACCGGCCTGCTCGTATGGTCCGCACTTCCTGTCGGCGCGATTCCGGGAGCAGGATGGCTCCGCAACCCGGAGACTGGAGAATTCCTGCGTTCGCCGTTCATGAGCAGCATAGTCGCAATCATCTTCATCACAGGGGCAGCGACAGGAATCGCGTACGGAGCTGGTGCCGGGACCTACCGGAATGACGAGCAGGTCATGAATGGCATGGGTGCGGCGATGAAAACGCTCGCGATCTACATGGTCCTCGTATTCTTCGCCGCTCAGTTCGTTGCTTACTTCAACTGGACGAACCTCGGTCTCATAGTGGCCGTGAAGGGAGCCGACGTACTGAAGGCGAGCGGTCTCGGGCCAATTCCGCTGATCATGGGCTTCGTGATGATATCGGCGTTCATAAATCTCTTCATGGGAAGCGCGTCAGCAAAATGGGCGATCATGGCCCCCGTGTTCGTCCCCATGTTCATGTTGCTCGGCTATTCGCCGGAGCTGACTCAGACGGCCTACCGAATCGGTGACAGCACTACGAACATCATTTCGCCGATGATGACATACTTCGCCCTGATCGTGGCTTTCGTCTCGCGTTATCAGGCGCGGGCAGGAATCGGAACTGTCATCGCGACGATGCTGCCGTACTCGGTATCGTTCCTGATCGTCTGGACCATTCTTCTGATCATATGGATGCTCCTCGGACTGCCGACCGGGCCGGGTGCTCCGTTGTTTATTCCAACGAGACCATAGATTCTGACGACGTGGATATCGACGATGAGTTCCCCCTTGGCGACGGCACCGCAGATAATGCCGCGGACGTGATGTGCCCCTATTGTGGCGAAACAGTCACGGTAGCCGTCGACCCAGGTGGAGGGACCTATCAGCAGTACGTCGAAGATTGCCAGGTATGCTGTAATCCCTGGCAGGTTAGCGTCAGGTTCACCGGTGGTGCCGCGAGTGTCGAAGTCGCGCCTCTGGAATGACCCCACAAGCGGCATGAAGAGCGTCGGATACTCAGGTCGACCCCTCAGCGGGAAGCTCGGGATAGAGCAGGGAACACAATTACTCGTTCTCGATGCGCCTGACGACTACGCTTCGCTGCTGGCCCCGCTGCCTGATGGAGTGCGCTTCGTATCACGGGCGGCTATCAGCGTAGACATCGCTCACGTGTTCGTTGTCAGGAGGGTGGAACTTGCGCGACGCCTTGCGGCGCTCCGGAAGAGCCTTAGGCCGGATGCACCGGTCTGGGTATCGTGGCCTAAGAAAGCGTCAAAGGTGCCGACGGACATCACTGAAGACACAATCCGCGAAGTTGCGTTCCCGCTCGGGTTCGTCGACATCAAGGTCTGCGCTGTGAGCGAGGTGTGGTCAGGGTTGAAGCTGGTGGTAAGAAAGGAGCTGCGACAGCAACCAGGAAGTGCTAAGCCGAAGCACTGAATCGAGTTCGCGACCGTAGTCGCATCCCGGCACCAGGGGTTGAACCGAACATTCAAACCCTCCCTGCGGGAGTGATGTCATACCCTCTTCCGTTCACGCTGAATGAGGAGATCGATGGGTATGGGCTTACGGCACATGGCGCTATTCCTTGCGTTTCCAGTCACTCTCACCGACTCCACTGTGGCCTTCATGACCGAGGCGTCAGCTGCGTGCGCTGCCCGCGGTGACCGCGCATTTTCCCGGCGCGTGGTGGTGCTGCGTGGCGCCGATCATGGAAAGCGTATCGATCAGCCGCGAAACCGGATATTCCCGCACCTGCATCCGGCGTTTCTTGCGACGATCGACGAATGGCTCGATCAAGCTGTGCTCCGAACCAGTGGAACGACTCGCGACGATGGAGGATGTCCGGAATACCGGTGAATCCAGCCACATGGCGTGGTTCGCGCTGAAAGGGATTGCGCCCCCTGTAATTACTGGTGAATCTGATAGCCACTCGATCAAGTGGCGCACTATCAAGGCAACGACCTGAAAAGGCACATCAGACGCGGACGAATTCCATCTGCCCTAACCCGGCCTTTGCTCGTGTGGGCTGCGCGGTTTGGATATGCAGCCTGTGGAATCGTATATAGCGCAATAGGCCTCGCTGCAGTTGCTGTCGCCATCGGGCTTTCCGCCGAGCCGACTGGATCGCATGGAGTGATGGTCTTCCTCGCGAGGCGGCCGTTCGGGCCGATCCTCCTTGCTGCGCTTGGTATTGGTTTGACTGGATATGCGACGCTCAATTTCGTCGGCGCGATCAGCGATCCGGAGCGGCGCGGTGTCACGCTTTTCGGAATTGTCGCGCGCGCCGTAGACGTGCTCACCGGCGTCCTGTACATAACTCTGGCGGTTGCAGCGCTGGGAATTGTCATCGATCCGGCACGCGATGCAGGCAACATCGTGGTCTCCCGGGCCGCCGGGGTCCTCGCGCTTCCATTTGGTACGACGATTCTCGGGGCGATTGGAGCGGCGCTGATGGTAAGTGGCGTGTACCTGTTCTATCGAGCGTCGCAGGAACCGTTCGGAGAGATGCTCGACCGGCGTGAACTGTCGCATGGGGCACGCAGGGTAATTGCCGTTGCGGCCCGCGTCGGAACGGCGGCGCGAGCGCTGATCTTCATGATCTGCGGCTTGTTAGTCATCAGGGCGGCGACTTCAGATTCAGCGGAAGCTGTAGGCGACGTTGGTGACGCGCTGGCGACGATCGAACGGGCAGCATTCGGACCGCTGTTACTTGGCGTGGTAGGGGCGGGCTTCATCGCTTACGGTGTGTACCAGCTTGCGAAGGCGAGGTATCAGCGGATACGTGGGACTGCATGAACGCTGCGAGGGTCGCGGCGGGGACGACTATCCAGAGCCAAAGCGCGTGAGAAGAACCGATTCGCGGTAGCTGAAGATCCGCTTCAGCTGAGCCTTCACGACCGGGTGGGCGATACTTCCGATGACTCCGAAAGGGAGCGCGTACACAATGCGGTCTTCTATCGTAGTGCCGCCCCGCTCCTCCACGAACTTGTGAGTGTGCACCCACTTCGCGTAGGGCCCGGTCAGCTGCGTATCCTCGAATGAGTGCGGCGGGTTCCACTTTGAAATGAGTGTGCGCCATTTCATCGGCAGCCCGTGAAGCCTGATTGTGTACTCGATCAACGCGTCGGTGCGCATTTCGATCGGAAGCTCGGAGTCGATGCGAAAGCCAAGCTCCGGCGGTGTGATCACTCCGAGATTCTCAGCCGCCGCAAAGAAGGGAAAAACTTCGGATACAGAACGCGGCACCCAGACGGAACGCTCGAGCAGGTATTCCTTCATTGTCTGTCACAGCTGAAATTCACGGTTCCGGTGCCGAAGTGCGCACCGGAACCGTGAATCCCCCTCAGCCTAGTTGCCGGCAGGTGGCATGATAACGGCGTCGATCACGTGGATCACGCCATTCGATGCCGGTACGTCTGCGGTCGCAACCTTTGCGTCGTTGACATACACCTGACCATCGCGGACGGTAACGTTCACAGTCGCGCCATTCACAGTCGCCGGCTTTGCGCCACCGGCATTCACGATGTCAGCGGCCATGACCTTGCCGGGAACAACGTGATACGTAAGAATCGCGGCAAGCTTTTCCTTGTCAGCGAGAAGCGCCTCGACAGTTCCTGCGGGGAGCTTGGCAAACGCCTCGTCAGTCGGTGCGAAGACCGTGAACGGCCCCGCGCCCTGAAGAGTCTCGACGAGTCCGGCGGCCTTCACTGCTGCAACGAGTGTGTTGAAGCTGCCGGCACCGACCGCGACCGCGACGATATCATTTGCCGCCACTTCAACAACCGGAACTTCGGCAGCCATCTCGGCCGGCTTCGCATCGACGTCCGGCGACGAGCATGCTGCACTTGTGGCGATCACAGCGGCAATCGCGACGTGCTTGATTTGTTCGATCTTCATTTTCGTTCTCTCCTGTGGTGTTCGGCTGATGTCCATGTTTTGTCCAGGTACGTTAAGGTATGCCGGCCGCGATGTCAAGGGTTTGTCCAAGTTATACCTTGACACAATGTCGACGGAGTCCGATCTTGTCTGGCATGTCCAGCGCAAATGAACCACGACATCCGATAGGCGTCGTCGCCGAACGAACCGGCCTCACTCCGGACGTGCTCCGCGTGTGGGAGCGCCGGCACAATGTCGTAGACCCGGTCAGATCACCGGGCGGCCAGCGCATCTATTCCGATGCAGACATCGAACGGCTGTCGCTCCTCCATCGAGCGACACGTGGCGGGCATGGGATCAGCCACGTGGCCGGGCTGAGTCGGCAGGAACTCGAAGATCTCGTTGCCAGCATAGAGCTGCCGGGTCATTCGCCTTCGCCGCGCATCATTGCCACTGGCAATCCAGGAATCACCGTAGAGCGGGCCATCGTCCTTACCGAGGCCATCGATCCGTCGGGCCTGGAGACATTGTTGAGGCGCAGTGTTGCCCGTTACGGCATAATTGGGTTCATCGACACGATCGCAGCTCCCTTTCTCAGACGCGTTGGCGATGCCTGGCATGCTGGAGAGCTGAGTGTCGCCCAGGAACATCTCGCCACGGCAGTCGTGCAACGCGTTGTGAGCGAAACATCGCCGTTGCTGACCGGTGGAGGGGGAAACCCGACGATAGTGATCGCGACGCTCGAGGGCGAGAGGCACGCGGGCGGGGCGTTGATGGCGGCAGCCACTGCTGCCAGCGAGGGATGGCGGGTCATCTACCTCGGCGCCGACCTTCCGGCATCGGAAATCTCCGACACCGCCGTTCACACAAACGCTCGAGCGGTGGGGATCAGCATCGTGGTGATGGATCGCAAGGCTGGTGTCGCGGCTGAGTTAAAGGCACTGGAGCGCGCGCTTCCTGATGAGGTTGCACTAGTTTTAGGAGGAGCAGGCACGAGGACTCTGAGCCCGCGTTCCAGCCGTGCCAATACCGTGCTTGTGGAGAGTATGGCGGAGCTCGGCCGGGAGCTTGCGTCGATTCTCGGAACGCAGTGAAGTGACATTTCCCCGAATCGCAGCATCGTAGCGTAGCATTTGCAGGCGGTATGGGGCCCGACGCTCGCTCCGAGTGGCGCGATACCCGACTGGAGCCCGACAATGGAACAGGATGTAATTCAACGCAACAACGTCAGGGTCTTCGGAAACGGCAGCCAGCCGATGCTGTTTGCCCATGGCTTTGGCTGTGACCAGAACATGTGGCGTTTCATCACCCCACATTTTGAGAAAGATTACCAGATCGTTCTGTTCGACTACGTCGGATCAGGGGGCTCAGACTTGAAGGCCTACGATCCGGATCGCTACGGCAAGCTCGATGGCTACGCTGAGGATGTCCTCGACGTTGTTCGCGCTCTCGACCTGCGGGACGTCATCTTCGTCGGACACTCGGTGAGCAGCATGATCGGGGTGCTGGCGGCGAATCAGGAGCCTGATCGGTTCGAGAAACTCATCATGATCGGACCTTCACCGCGATACATCAACGACGAGCCGTATGTGGGCGGCTTTGAGCAGAAGGACATCGAGGGACTGTTCGAGATGATGGATCACAACTTCATCGGCTGGGCGAACTTCCTTGCGCCTGCAATCATGAAGAACGGCGATCGCCCGGAACTCGGTGCCGAGCTGACCGAGAGTTTCTGCTCTACAGACCCAGTCATCGCACGCCGTTTCGCAGCGGCGACATTCCTTGCGGACAACCGATCGGATCTGGCCCAGGTTACTGTCCCTTCGCTCATCCTCCAGTGCTCTGACGACATGGTCGCGCCGAGGGAGGTGGGAGAATATCTGCGCAAGGAGCTTCCTGACAGCACGCTTCGCGTCATGAATGCAGTCGGGCATTGTCCCCATATGAGCGATCCCGATGAAACAGTCACACTGATCAAGGAGTATCTCGGGGCACAGGCCGCGGCCTGATCCGTCCCCGCAGCATCCGATGCAAGCAGAACCAGGCGACCTACTCGATCAGGCACCATGCGGTTTCATCTCCTTTGGTGATGACAGCCGCATTGCGCTCGTGAATCTTACGCTGCTCGAGCGGCTGGGTTACGAGCGCGAAGAGCTGGTGGGAAAACACTTCGAGAATATCCTCACGGTCGCCAGCAGGATCTTTTACCAGACGCACTTCTTCCCACTGGTCAAGCTTCATGGGCGCGCTCAAGAGGTCTTCATGCTTCTGCGAACGCGTGATGGTAGCGATTTGGGGGTGCTGTGCAATGCTTCGAGACGCGAGCGTAATGATTCCGTTTTTACTGACTGCGTGGTGATGGAAGTCATAGAGCGCCGGAAGTTCGAGGAAGCTCTTCTCCAGGCAAAACATTCCGCCGAGCAGGCGAATGTGGCGCTCGAGGAGCAGGCGATCGAGCTGGAACACCAGCACCAACAACTGCAGGAGCAGGCGACAGAGCTCGAGGTTCAGGGTGAGCAGTTGATGGCGTTGAACGAAGATCTCGAGCGCCAGCGCGCGGCTGCCGACGAAGCGAATCGTGCAAAGAGCAGCTTCCTCGCTGTCATGAGTCACGAGCTGCGGACTCCGTTGAACGCGATTGGCGGATACGTGCAGCTCCTGCAGATGGGAGTTCATGGTTCTGTCACAGCCGAACAACTCGAGGCATTGAACCGTGTGGACAGAAGCCAGCGGCATCTTCTGAGACTCATCAATGACGTTCTCAACCTTTCGCGAATCGAAGCGGGTCGCGTGGATTATCGGGTGGAAGTAGTCGCTCTGAAAGAAGCAGTCGGAAGTGTGATGCCGATGCTCGAGCCGCAGATTTCAGCCAAGAACCTGCAGCTGGATGTGTCTGTGCCGCCCGCGCTGGAGGCTCTTGCCGACCGCGAAAAAGTTCAGCAGATCCTCCTCAATCTCCTCACGAACGCAATCAAGTTTACGGCGGCCGGCGGCAGCATCTGCGTCGAAGCATCGTCTGAAGCGTCGAAGGTGCTCATGCGGGTTATCGACACCGGTGTTGGAATACCCTCCGAGATGATCGAGAAGGTGTTCGAGCCATTCATTCAGGTCGATGCAAGCCGGTCACGGGCGACTGAGGGCACAGGTCTCGGGCTGGCCATCAGCAGGGACCTGGCGCGCGGCATGAACGGGGACTTGTCTGCCACAAGCACGCCCGGCACCGGGAGCATATTCGAGCTGAGCTTGCCGCGGAAGTCCTAACCGGCCCGCAAACCTTCGAGCGATGCAGTGATATCATCGATCAGGGCGTCAGCTCCCTCCAGCCCGATCGACAAACGCACCAGCCCGCCGGGTATGCGCTGCGCCTCGAGGTAGGGAAGATTGTTGCCGCGGTTCGGCGCGATCACGAGGCTCTCTACACCGCCCCAGCTCACACCGATGCGAAAACGCTTTAGTCCGTCGATGAAGCTGCGAACCGCAGCGAAGCTCTGATCGGCCAGGTTCAGGCTGAACAATCCGGAGTAACCGGTAAGGGCGTGCGACGGGGCATCGAACGCCGGATGATACACCTGAGCAACATCATCTCTGGTGCGCAGTAACTCCGCAACACGAAGCGCATCTGCCTCATGCTGCTGCAGTCGCACCGGCAGTGTTCGAAGCCCGCGCAGCAGGAGCCACGCATCGAACGGAGCCAGTATACCGCCGTTCAGCATGTAGGCCCGATAAAAAATCTGCTCCATTCGCTCGCTCGTCGAAATAACTGCGCCTGCAACGACATCGCTGTGACCACCGATGTACTTCGTTGCAGAATGCACGACGATATCGACGCCATGCTGGAGAGGTTTCTGGAAGAGAGGAGTCGCCCAGCTGTTGTCGATGCAGGTCAGCGCGCCATGGCTTCGTGCAACATCGGCTACGGCCGCGATGTCGAAAGTCCTCATCAGCATCGTCCCCGGATTCTCGAGCCAGACAAGGCGCGTATTCGGCTTGAGCGCCGCGCGAACATCATCGGCGGACAAATCCAGCAGTAGATCGTGCTCGATTCCGAACCGCCCAAGCTGCTTCGCCAGCTGAATGGTCGGACCGTATGTCTGGTTGACGAAGAGGATGTGATCTCCCGCCTGAAGCAGTCCCATCATGACTGCACTTACAGCGGCAATCCCTGACGCAAAACACTTGCACGATTCACCGCGCTCGAGCGCAGCGAGCTTCTTCTCGAGCACCTCAACCGTAGGATTCGTCCCCCGCGAATACACATAATTGCTGTGCTCGGCCCTGAATGCCTGAATGATCGAGTCGAAATCAGGGAACGCGAAGAGCGAAGTCTGGACGATCGGCTCCGCCATCGGTTGCGGGCCGGGCTCGCGCGGAGGGTGATCTTCGAGACACAGAGCTATATCCTGCGGGGAGATTGCCATATGCGTCAGTGAGCGTGTAATCCGCCGAGAAACTCCTTCATGACCTGCTCGACACGTTCAGGGTGGCTCTTGAAGATGAGGTGGCGTGCACCAGCTATCGTCACCAACCGTGAGCCTCTCAACTCGCGCGAGATGTACTCACGCTGCGCACGCGTGATCGCGATTGTGGCGTCGAGTGATTTCTGAAGAGCTGCACGACGCTCTGGGTCTGATCCCGCCCAATCCTGCGACGCTTTCGGAAGGTGCTCGATCGCACTCGTCTCGGCGAAGATGAAGACCGCCGGCGCATTCACTTTGTTGAACGGCGTTGCGCCGCCGGCCCGGATGGCGGCCATCATCTTCGGCGGCGCAGGACTGTTATTCGCCAGGTATGGATTGAACCCCTCATGGAAGTACGCAGCCCTGACAGCAGATTCAGTATTGTCGGTAAGCCCAACGCGAACCCTGTACGCCCACGCGGCTTTTGCGGACGCGGAGTCTGCATCTTTCGGCAGGATGTTCTGTACAGCCGGAGGTCGCGGCAATCCCTCGAGTGAAGCAATCAATGGAGCATTGGCGCGACGAATGGAATCCGCGGAGACAGGATCGCTGCCCGCATCGAGATAGATGAGGCCCGCTACGAGATCCGGATAATTCACCGTAATGTGAGTCAGCTCGTACCCGCCGATCGAATGTCCCGCGAACACAGCGCGCCTGATGCCAAGGCTGTCCAGCACAGTTTTCACATCAAGGGCGAGCGTCGCCTGGTCGTAGCCGGTCTCCGGGTGCGAGGATTCACCAAAACCACGCCGGGTGATTGCGACAACCCGGTGGTCCTCAGTGAATTTCTGAGCGAAATCGTCGAAAACGTGCGCGTTGTTCCCGATGCCAGAGAGGAAAATCAGGGGCAGCCCGGTACCGCCGAAATCGAGAACGTGAATCCTGACACCGGGCGCGACGCTTACGCCGAAAGCACGGTGCGGCGCGGGATCGCGCCAGCCGTCATCAGGGGCTGGCCGCTGTGGCTCGGGCGATACGTAGCCGAGACCGGTCGGCGCTGATTGCGCGGCTGTGGTCGTCGCCAGAAACGTAAACAAGAACAGGGTCGCAGATTTGATTTTTATCACGTGAAAAAGGTAGCGATGCACGGAATCCGGCGCATTTGTTTCAGCATGATTAGTCTATCCAGCATGAGACAGATCGTCGGTCAGCTGATGGCCTTGCTGGCATTGTCACTGCCGGGAGTCGCCGCATCCCAGACACCCGTTGCAGATCGCACCCTCGACAATCCCGCTGGGCGCTGGACCCATCGACGCACGGCCAACGCTGACGTGTACGTGCTCTCTGGCTCTGCTGCAGTGCACCTCATGCCGCATATCGTCGCCGGTAGCGAACGTGCGATTCGTGAAAACCTCGAATGGCTTGGTGAAAAGCGCACAAACCGCAGGCTAAATCTTTTTTTCGTGGGGTCACGCGATGAAATGCGACCGTTCACGGGAACCCGCTCGGCTGGCTGGTCGGTTGTGGCAGAAGGAACCGCGTTTTTTGTCGCCAACGATTCCGCAAGTCCGGCGCTGAGGCACGAGGTCATGCACCTGCTTTCGTGGAGACACTGGGGAACACCGGGCGGAGTATGGCTGTCAGAAGGTGTCGCCACAGCAGCAGTCCGCGGGTGTGGGCCGTGGACCATCGCGCAGGCGGCAGCATCGCTATATCGGGAGGGAGAGCTCGCGACCATCGCGGACATGCGCCGCCGATTCGCAACCGGGGGAACGCGAGGCGCGGCGCACTATCTCAGCGCTGGAAGCGTCGTAACGTTCATCGATGAAACCTGGGGAAGGGACCGGCTGCGACAGCTCTGGCAGTCGGGAGGACTGGCGAGCTCGCAAGCCGTGCTCGGCATTTCGACCCTGCAGCTCGAGCAGCGATGGCGCGCCCATGTCGTGCGTGAAAAACCAACCGCGCGCTGGGCCGAAATGGCACGGCAGATCGCCCGCGCCGGCTGCGAGTAGACCACGCCGTATATTCCGGTAATGACATCTCCGCCGCCGCTGCCGTCCCAGCCGGACCCGAAGCCCACGCGCCCGATTCTCGGAACTGGTGCCGCAATAATCGGCGGAGCGCTGATCATCGTCATGGCGATGGGATATTGCGCCACTCAGGTGATCCCGCGTTCGCTCGGACGGAACGAGTCTCGTATCACCCATGATGTCGTCGTGTCGCAGATGCGCGCCGTAGCCAAGCTCGTGTCGAGCGAGGCCACGGTTCGCGATGTAGTGACCTACGAGAACACGTGGTATGGATCCACCAAACGCTCCCTCGTCGTCGTCACCGGACGTCTTCTCGCAGGAATCGACCTCGGCAACGATCCTCAGGTGTCGATCGATCACAATGCGAGGAAGATCAGCATCCTCATTCCGCCCGCGAAGCTGATCGGGATGGAAATCACCGAGATGCGGACTTACGATGAGCGTGGCGGGCTGTGGAATCCGTTCCGGCCGGAGGATCGCGATGCTATTCAGCGCCTTGCCCGTGCTCAGTTGACTGCCGCCGGGCAGCAGGTGTCGCTGTTGCGGCATGCGAACGCCAGCGCGGCGGAGATGCTGCGCATGCTTCTCGCAAAAGATGGCTATTCAGTGGAGGTCACGACACGAGGAGCGCCGACCGGCCCCTTCGTCGACTGACAGCATCGAGGGTAGAAATGGACCGATTACGTGTAGCCTCACTTCAGTACTTCATCAGGCCTGTGGCGTCGTTCGAGCAGTTCGCCGAGCAGGTTTCGGCGCTCGTCGATACGGCGAAGGATTACGGGTGTCACCTCGTGGTGTTTCCTGAGTACTTCACCATCCAGCTACTGACGCTTGGTGACATCCGCGGCCCGATTGCCCACCAGGTACATGAGCTCGCCGATCACGTCCCGCGATACCTGGAGCTGATGTCACGGCTGGCGAAAAAACATGGGCTGTACATAGTGGGCGGAACGATACCGGTCGAGGAGGGTGACTCGATCTTCAATCAGTGTTTCGTCTTCGGGCCGTCCGGCGAATACGGCATGCAGGGCAAGCTGCACATGACGCGTTTCGAAAATGAGGACTGGTTCGTCAAGCCGTCGCGCGGACTTCGCGTGTTCGAAACCGACTTCGGAATGCTCGCTGTCGCGATCTGTTACGACGTCGAGTTCCCGGAGATGGCGCGCGCGGCGGCGCGACTGGGAGCTCACATATTGTGTGTCCCCAGCTGCACTGATGACCGGCAGGGATTTCTGCGTGTTCGTTATTGTGCGCAGGCTCGCGCGATCGAGAATCAGATGTACGTGATCCACTCGTGTACCGTCGGGTCCCTGCCGATGGTACCTGCGGTGTCGCTCAACTACGGCCAGGCATCCATTCTCACCCCCAGCGACTTTGCATTCAGCCGGGATGGCATCCTTGCCGAAGGGATTCCCAATCAGGAAACGATTGTCGTCGGTGAGCTCAACCTCGCGACGATTCTCACGTCGCGTGATACGGGGACTGTTCTCCCGCTGAACGACAGCAGGAATACGGCCGATCTGCTTTCTGACCGCGAGGTTGTGTTATTGCGATGAAAATGCGCGTCCGGAAGCTGGGCATTCGCACGCGTCTCATGCGGCGCAGCGACTTCGATGCGATCATCGAGTTGACGCGGTGCGTATATCCTGGTTCCAGGCCGTGGTCTGAGTCACAGCTCGAAAGCCATCTCGCCATCTTCCCGCAGGGTCAGTTCGTGGCCGAGGACAGGGCGACTGACGAGATCGTCGGGATGGCGGCGAGTCTCATCCTGTTCTGGGACGATTACGATATGGCAGCGTCCTGGCGCGACTTCACGGCAGTCGGGATGTTCACGAATCACGATCCGGTACTCGGCAGGACGCTGTATGGCGCCGAAGTGATGGTCCATCCGAGCCGGCAGGGGCAGGGAATAGGCGGCTTGCTTTACCGTGCGCGACGCAAGACCGCAAAGAAGTTCGGATTGCTGAGAATCAGGGCAGGTGCAAGGCTGCGCGGTTACGGCGCTCACGCGGACTCCATGAAACCGCAGGAATATGTGAGGCGTGTCGTAAATGGAGAGCTCGTCGATGCCACGCTGACCTTCCAGCTCCGGCGCGGCTTTCACGTGATTGCGGTGGTTCGGGGGTATCTGCGCGATGACCCGGAAAGCCGTGGTTATGCGGCAGTTATCGAATGGCTCAACCCCGAAGTCGCAACGCCGGAACACCACAGAGAGGCCGAGCGAAACACCGCGCAGCTCGGGCAGCAGGAGTAATCAGCGCGCCGCTGCTCGGTTCTTGTCTATGATCGCCGCAATAATAATGAGGAACGCGAGAAGTCTCAGTGAATAGAGGGCTGTGCTGTGGGTTTCAATGTCAGGTGTCAACGCAAGCGCGAGCCGCTGCACGGCGAGAATGAGGAAAGCTGCTGAGAACATGGCGAAGAGCCGGTCAGCTGTCTCGCGCCAGAAGCGGAAGAAGAAAGTGGCCGCGACAGAATAGCCCATGACGAGTGCACCGGAGATGATGAGGGACATCATGCAGCTCGTATTCCGGTCATTTCGACTCCGCGATCAGGCCGTAGAGCAGGAATGAAATGCCTGCCAGTGCGGGAATGGAGCGCAGTACTGACAGATCCTGATCGGGCACGATCTGCAGATCGACGATGAGAAGCACGTTATTGAGGAAGAGTCCTGCGAAGCAGAGTGAGCTCCACAACAGCAGGCGTGCGGTAGAGCGTCTGTAACCGCGGAAAAGCAGCAGGGCGCACAGAAAGCTCGTCGCGGCACATAGGAAATAGATCAGCAGACCCATTCAGTTCCCTCCGCCGCGGATGCGGAAAGCGTCGGCAAACGAGATCACCGGCTGGGCCGGGCGATCATAAATGGCCCGGACGAGCGTAACAGGGCGCTCATTGTACATGGCAACGAACTCGTCGACTACTTCACGAAGAGACTCATGCGGATCGTAGGCGAAAAGCGGTTCACTGTTCGTTTGACTTTTATCGGCGACAAGGCCGCCCATAATAAGATCCTTCAGCGCATTTTCGATCAGCGGGCCCGGTCTCGCAGTCTGGCTGGCAATCTCCGACAGCGGAAGGGCCGCCGGGGCACTTCGATAGAGGAGAATGAGGACCTCAACGTGATCCATCGATGCGAGATGCGACGCGACCAGCCGCCGCACCTCAGGGCCGAGATTGAACTCAGACACTGAGCACGCGTTCCGTGGTTCCAGGAGTCATCGGCTGGCGGATATGCAAAAGCCAGTCCGGCCAGGCAGAGCCGGCACAACAATGGCCAGGTTTCGGCCTTTTATATAGTAGCATTATGACACTAACTCAGAACCGTACCAGGTAGCTGAGCTTCCCGAAGAATCCGTCCCGCGTACGCCGCAGGTTCGAGAAACTGAAACCGTCGGGCTCTTCCATTGTCGAGCCGTATCCGAAGTATGCGAGTGTCCCCGGTGTTGGCCTGTAGCTGAAGAGCCAGTCCATCGAGAATTCATTCACTGCGGAGCCGTTGTCGGCGACGCCACCAACGAGGATCTGACGACCGAGACGATCGACGAGCGGGGTTCGTGAGCGAGCAGCGTACTGACCCACGAGTCGCAGAAAAAGGGCGCGCGTTACCTGATACTCGGACTTGATTCGAGGAATTGTCTCGCTCGAGAACCGCGAACCATCCCTTGATCTATCGAGTGTGAGTCGGGAGAACTGAAGGCTTGTGCGAAGAGCCGTCGTCGGCCGCAGCTCGAGGGCGCCGTCGATCCGCGTGCTGCGTCCTGGACTTGCCTCCCGGAAGATTGGCGCGTCACCGAGGGTCACTCCCGCGGTCGCGCTGAAGAATCGCAACGTCGGTGAAGTCACTCTGAACGAGCCGCCAAGTTGATCGCGTTCGCGTCCGGGAACCACAAATTCACCCGGAGGAGATGGCTCGTCGGCCGGCCCCTGCTGAAACAGAGTGTACTCCGAGTACGCGGACGGATCGTACGCGAAAGAGTTGCGGCCGAGAGATCCGCGCAATTGCCACCCGCCGCGAAGCGTTGCCGAAGGGCTGATGGATTCGGCTGTCTCGATGACCGGGCGGCTCGGAGAGTCGTAATCCCAGAGGCGCGCGACAGTAAAGAACGCGCCGAAGGTCTGGATCAGCGCGCCCTCCGCTCCGTAGAAGCTCAACCTGTTGATGGAGCGCGCCTCGACGATGCCTGTGCGATTTACGAATCCTGCAGCGGCACCAAATCCAGGTTCCAGCGCGCGCGCAGTGTAGTGAAATCCCCACATTCTTCCGGTGCGATCCCAGTCCGCCTGAACCAGCGATCCGCTCCTGGTCGTACCGAGGCTGTCGCTCCACGATTGCGCTGCCTGTACCTGCAGCCAGTAAAGCTTCGAGTGGTACAGCCTGAAGTCGGCGCCGGCCAGACGCGAATAATCGGTGCCATCCTCGCGTGCAGTGAGCACTGAGCCCAGCGTATATGCGTGCCCGAAATCCTTGCGTAGTCGCGTGATTGCGTAAACCGGATTTCTCCCTGTTCCCCACGACTGATTCTCATCATCCTGCACGAGCATCGATGCGACGTTCAGGCCGGCAAGCCTGCCCGCGAGCTTCACTCCACCAGTCGGCTCGGCGATCCGCCTCGTATATATGAGCTGATTCGGTGTGTCGAAGAGCTCGAGTCCATCGAGAAAGAACTGGCGCTTTTCGGGATAGAAGAGCGCGAATCTTTCGTTGAGCAGCACCTGACCAATGTCTGCTTCAACCTGCGAGAAGTCAGGGTTGATTGTCGCATTGAGAGTGAGATTCTGACGGATGCCCCATCGCGCATCGCCACCGAAATCCGTAGCGCCCCGGTACACCCGATCCCTTCCGACGCGCGATGAGCCGTTGAGTCGTGACGTCATCGTTGGGGTCGCCTCGAGCACGAGCCCACGTCGCATTTCAGTCAGTCCCTCGAGTGTGCCGGATTGTGCGAGGAAGTTTGAGTTTGCGCGGACTGCCGGGGCCCATGTGTCCTGAAAACCTGTGTGCTGGATGCGGCGCAGCACGTGAATCCCCCACGACTGCACTTGTTCATCCTGATAACGCAAGCTCTTGAAGGGAATGCGGATCTCGACTTCGTACCCGCCTGGTACCAGGCGCCCCTTCGACTCGAACACATAATCGGGATTGAGGTCAACGGTACCGTCGAGTGGATTGATGTTCCTGAATCCACCTCCTGTTGCCGACGCACCGCCGGCACCTCCGGCGAACTGGGAGCTTCGTGTTCCATCCTGCTGCACGCCTAGTGGGTTTACCCCGAAAAGAAATGAGATCTGCCGGCTGTTCTCGGTATCGAGAAGGATCTGGACGTGGTCTTCGCTGGCGATGTCATCGCGGTTCGCTCGAGTTGCGCGAACGACGTCTCCATGTAACTCGGTCGCACGGATGCCGAAGTTGATTGCATCCGCCGAATACCAGACGAGCACTTCGGTTGGCTCATCGGCCGGGCGTCCGTCGACCGGCTGGTACTGAGAGAAACCGGTCAGTCGCGCCGCTCTCGACCATACGGAGTCTGTAAGCGCGCCGTCTATGACTGCGCTTCCGTCGAGGCGTGGAACGATGACACGTGTGTTGCCGGTCCGTCCGTCGTACGTGGAATCGGCAAGCGAGGCAAGGAGCAAGAGCGCCGGTAAGACCATTACGCAAATCTACCTTGCCAGGATGCCTCGGTCCGCGAATCAGGCGAAGGTGTGCCGCTTCCTGTCTGTCCAGTTGAGCGAGAAAATGGATGTCGGTCTTGCGGACGGCGCTTTCATTGCGCGCTTGAACCAGCTTGCTGCAACCGTCGTCATCGATGCAAGGCTTCCGGGATCATCGAGATGATGCGTCCTGGCGGGCACCGTCACGAGACTCTTTTCGGAGTTGATACGCCTGAGAGCCCAGCGATTGAGCTCGATCCCCTGGATGTCATTGTCGCCAACGACGAGCATTACCGGGGCAGCGACTTTATAGAGTTTTATTCCGGCCAGGTCAGGCCGGCCTCCTTGTGAAACGATGGCCGCAATCGCTCCCGGTGAGCGGGCGTCTGCGACGAGGGCGGCCGCAGTGGCAACGCCCGAGGTCAGTTGTCCAACCGGGAGATACCCGACCTCTGTCTCGCTCAACCACCGGGCCGCAGCGGCAATTCGGCTGGACATGAGAGCGAGGTCGAGTCGAAGCCCGCCAGTAAGTGCGTCCTCACGCTCTTCTTCGTCAGTGAACATGTCGAGAATCAGGGTGGCGAATCCCTCGTCGTTAAGCCGGCGCGCTACATTCCGGTTACGGCGGGCAAAGCGACTGCACCCTGCCCCGTTGAGGATCATCACTGTGCCCCGCGGGCGGAACGGAACTGACCAGTCAGCGTTTATCGTACCGTCATTGGTCTCGATAGAGACCATCTGATCGATTGGGCGGTCGTGAGCAATTGCGGTCATTGTACGAACACTGTTGCGGTGATTGCTATCAGGAGCACAACCCATCGGTTCCTGGACATGGAGCCCCCACTTTTCGGTTGAGTGGAGGTTACCCGCTGAGAGGATGTCGTTCTATCGGGGGATAGCGGATGGTTTGCGAGGGATTCCCTTACTCCGCGGGGCATTTCGGACTGCGGGGCATTTCGGACTGCGGAATTCGGGCTGAGCTGATTGCGGATTGCGGACGCATTTCGGGCTGCGGAATTCGGGCTGAGCTGATTGCGGATTGCGGACGCATTTCGGACTGCGGAATTCGGACTGGACTGATCCGTGTGCGTTGCCCTGAGTCCGCGATCCGCATTCCGCAATACGTCCGCAGCCCGCAATGCCGTGAGTCCGCAACCCGCATCGGAGGAGCTAGATCCATCTCCTTACTTTCCGGCAGTAGGCGAGATACTCCTCGCCGAACGCCGCAGTGAGATACGCCTCCTCCCGACTGATCACAAAGCGATAAAGCAGGATCAGCACAACCGGGAACACGACCAGAGCCCATCCCCAGTTCAGGAGGAGCATCGCGCCGAGGTAAGCGAGCGCCATGCCGGTATACATGGGATTTCGCGTCAGTCGGTACGGACCAGTATCCACGATGCGCGATGCAGGCTTTATCGGGAGAATTGCTGTGCGTGCGCGAACAAAGGTGAGCATTCCCCATAGGATGAGCGCCACACCAGCCGCCATGAGAATGCCGCCCGCGGTGTCGAGTGCAGATGTAGACTCCCCGCCAGTGACGAACCGGAAGCGTCCCACCCGAGACTCGAGCAGCCACGCAACGCCCAACGCTCCGACAAACAGGAACGGAGGCGGAAATTTCACTCCTGGGTGAGCTGGGCCGTTCGTTGACATGGATGTGCTTCCGGTGGCGAGCGAAACAAACCTGAAATTCCTCCAACGGATATAGCGAATTCAGGAGCAGGTCGAAATGACATTAGCGCAGCGGACGTCAACCTGACTACCTCCTCAGTTCCTGATGAGCACCGAAGCAGTGGCTTGCGGCGCAACGACGACTCCATCGAAGCTGTTGAGCAACCGACGCGCAGTCGGACCCAATCCGCGAAGCCGGCCATTCACCGCCATCGCACGCACCGGGCGAAGGTCGATTTAAGTCCAATTCTGACTCCCCGTCACTTCGAACACTGACTTGAGATCGAACACTGAATACTCGGGAGTCGTGAGCGCGTCGTATGCCTGTGTCTTGTCAGCTTCGGTGCTGCCGAAAGGACGATACGCATTCCACGTACCCTTCCCGGCAATCAACAGTATGCCGAACGACTGCACTCCATTCATCACGGCAAACTCAGGAACAAAACTCCCGATTTCGTACGTGCTCGTAATACTCGGACCGCGAAAGACATGGTTGGCGCCAAGTTTGATCAATGCCTTCGGACGAGCTTCCCCTCGAGCCTTGGCAGCCCGATAGAACTTCAGGAAGTTCAACTTCATCAGGTCATCGCGCTGCTGGTTTGCCTCGTACCCGGCGCCAGAGGCTTGCTTGCGATATATGTCGCGGCTGACCGTGAGCTCTGTGATGATCTCGTCCGCCTCGCTCCCGCTCGCTGGACTGAACGTGGACCTCAGTCGCGCGAGATCAGCATCAGTTACCGCGACCATCCACACACCACCGATGTTTCCCTGACCGATCAGGCCGCTATCGCCCTTCGCCGAGGCCTCAGCAAACGCCCTTGCCAATTCACGCGCCGGTCTGTTTGGGGCGATCTCGGCCAGTCTCTCCAGCAAGTATGTCGGTGCCACCATGAACTCCTGATCGATCCCCCACACGACATCGCGCTTCCCAGGAAGACTCCTGACGATCGACGCGAGCATCTCCGACTCCTCTCTCCAGAAGAAAAATGGAAGAGTGAAAGCGGTATAGCGGGTAAGGAACTGCTCGACCGCTTGCATGGCGTTTGGTGATCGCATCATGGATTCCAGCCGACGCCCGGTGATCGGCCCAATCTCCACGCCGAGGTGAGCATAGCCGTGCGGACGTGCAGTTTCCCAGAGAGCAGCGGTGAACTGAGGGATTTCCCTGATCCCGTGATCCTCACCGATCATGATGAAGTCATTCTCTCCGGCCACTTTTGACAGTGCATCGGCGCCCGCTCCTCGAAGCCGACCATCGACAATCTCGAAGACCGTGGAATGGCTGCGTAGCGCGCGGACAAACGCTGTGTCCTGTGCTTGCGATGGAGCCGCAGCAAGTAGCACTGATGCTGCAAGAACAAATCGTCGGGACATAGGCCCCCGGTTAGAGATGGAGGGACTACGCAGGCGCGACGCAATTTGTTACGAAGCTCCACATTCCCGGAGAACGGTGCGAATCCCCGCCGCCGGGCTTACTATAGAAGGACCATGGCTTTCGCGCCGCTCCCCGAATAATCCGGTGACACTGAGTTGAAAGTCGTAATTGTCGGCGGCGGTCCGGCCGGACTGTACACGGCGCTCCTCCTGAAACAGGCCGACCCCTCCCATGAAATAACAGTCCTCGAACGCAATCGCGCCGACGACACATTCGGTTGGGGCGTCGTCTTCTCGGACCAGACACTCGAAAATTTCCGGAATGCCGACGAGCCGACATTCCGAGCTATCACCGACAATTTTGCACACTGGGACGACATCGACGTATTCGTGCGCGATCGCCGGATCACGTCCGGGGGTCACGGCTTCAGCGGCATAGCCCGAAAGAAACTTCTTCAGATTCTCCAGGAACGGGCGAAGTCACTCGGTGTCGACCTGCGTTTCTGCGTCGAGCTCGACCCCGAAAGCGACCTGGCAATGAGAGGACTCGGCGACGCGGACCTTATTGTCGCCGCCGACGGAATCAACAGCTCGATCCGGCGCCGGCACGCTGCGCACTTCAAGCCTGACCTCGACGAAAGAAGCGCGCGCTTCGTGTGGCTCGGAACCACGCTTCCGTTCGATGCTTTCACTTTTTTCTTTGTCGAAAACGGGCACGGGGTATTTCAGGCGCACTGCTACAGGTTCGACGAAGGAACTTCCACCTTTATCGTAGAGTGCGATGAGGACTCCTGGCGGGCGGCCGGGTTGGACCGGATGGACACTGCAGAGACTGTTGCTGCATGCGAGGAGATGTTCGGGCACTGGCTCGACGGACATCGGTTGATGTCCAACGCAGCTCATCGCGCAGCATCGCCGTGGACCAGGTTCACACGTGTACGGAACGAGAAATGGTCGCACAAAAACATCGTGCTGATCGGCGACGCGGCTCACACTGCGCACTTTTCGATTGGCTCCGGCACCAAGCTCGCGATGGAGGATGCAATCGGCCTCGTGCGGGCTCTCTCGGCCAACACTGATCTGACGGAAGCACTTCAGTCATATCAGCAGGAACGGTCAACCGAGGCGCTCAGACTCCAGAACGCCGCGCGAAATTCGATGGAGTGGTTCGAGAACGTGAAGCGATACATCCATCTCGACCCCGAGCAGTTCAGTTACAGCCTCCTCACTCGGAGCCAGCGCGTCAGTCACGAAAACCTGCGTCTGAGGGACGCGGCATACGTGTCGGGAATGGAGCGCTGGTTCGCGAGCCGTGCGGCGACAGCAGGCGTCGCAGTCGAGGGTCCAAAATCGCCGATGACGCGTACGAATACTTCTGTGGCCGACCAGGTCGTGCCGCCGATGTTCACGCCATTCAAGCTTCGCGGGATGCCGCTGCACAATCGAGTCATCGTGTCACCGATGGACATGTACAGCGCGCGCGACGGAATGCCCAATGATTTCCATCTCGTGCACCTGGGTGCACGGGCCCTTGGTGGTGCCGCTCTCGTCATGACTGAGATGGTGTGCGTGTCACCGGAGGCTCGCATCACGCTCGGTTGCACAGGGCTCTACACGGACGAGCAACGGGATGCGTGGCGCCGCATCGTCAGCTTCTCGCACGAATGGAGCGACGCGAAGATCTGCCTTCAGCTAGGCCATTCCGGTCGCAAGGGATCGACTAAGCTGCCATGGGAAGGCACGGATGTCCCGCTTGATGCCGAGAACTGGGACCGCGTAGGTCCGTCTTCGGTCAGCTACGGTCCTACCCTGCCGCCGCCGCGCGAGATGACACACAAAGACATGAGCCATGTGCTCGATGACTTCGTCAGGTCGACCCGGATGGCTGAGGAAGCAGGCTTCGACATGATCGAGCTTCACTGCGCTCATGGATATCTGTTGTCGAGTTTCCTCACTCCGGTCAGCAATCAGCGATCAGACGAGTACGGGGGATCTCTTTCGAACAGGCTGAGATTCCCACTCGAGGTCTTTGCGGCGATGCGACAGGTCTGGCCCGCGCTGAAGCCGATCTCGGTCCGCGTATCGGCCACCGACTGGGTAGAGGACGGCCTGACGCCTGAGGAGTCTGTCGCTATCGGGGAAGCGTTCGTGAAAGCCGGGGCGGACGTGATTCACGTGTCGACCGGGCAAACTTCAAGCGAAGCAAAGCCAGTGTTCGGACGCCTGTTTCAGACGCCATACAGCGACATGATAAGAAACGAAGCCCGCGTGCCAACGATCGCAGTTGGCAACATCACCGAATACGACCAGGTGAACTCCATAATCGCGGCAGGGCGCGCCGACCTCGTCGCAATCGGGCGGCCCCACCTGAGTGATGCCGCATGGACGCTGCACGCTGCGGCTCAGCAGGGATACGCTGGAGCGAGATGGCCAGTACAATACTATCAGGGCCGGGTACAACTCGAACGCGCAATCGAAAAACTTGCAACCACAACATGACTGAGCTCGAGCGCTATCTCGAAGGCAAACACGCCGTAGTCACTGGTGGCGGACGTGGAATCGGCGCTGCCGTCGCGGCAGAGCTCGTGAAGCGTGGAGCAGACGTCACGATCATGGGGCGTTCTGGCGAGACGCTCGAAAGAACGGCTGCAGAGCTTCGTGGTGAGCCCGGTGCAACAGTCGCCGTCGAGGAGTGTGATGTGAGCGACGCTGCATCAGTCAGGAATGCATTTGCGCGCGCGATAGCCAGCCTTGGCCCCGTCCATGTCCTCGTTAACAACGCAGGTGTCGCAAACAGCCGAAAGCTCGTCGACATGACGCCCGAGATATGGAATGAGACGATCGCCGTAAATCTCACCGGCACATACCTCTGCACATCCGAGGTCATCCCGGGGATGATCGAGGCAAAGAGCGGCCGCGTCGTGAATATCTCATCGACCGCCGGATTGCGCGGATACCGCACGATGACTGCCTATGCCGCATCGAAGCACGGGGTTATCGGCTTCACGCGGGCGCTCGCGCTCGAGATGTCGAAGCTTGGCATAACGGTCAACGCGGTTTGTCCGGCGTACACGGATACTGACATGGCCGCAGCCGGTATTCACGCTCTGAAAACGAACCTCGGCAAAACCGAGGCAGAAGCCTTGAAGATGCTGACCGGAAACATTCCCCGGGGTACGCTCATAACGCCGGCCGAGGTGGCGGCGGCGGTGTTGTGGCTGTGCTCGCCGGATGCGTCGGGAGTGACTGGAATCGCAATGCCGGTCGCGGGAGGAGAGGTATGACGAGCGGCGCTGACATCCGTCCCGTTCATTTCAGGTGGGACTACTCGGACAAAGTCGGAGTCGTCACTCTCAATCGCCCAGAGCGCAAGAATCCTCTGACGCTCGAGTCGTACCGCGAGCTCACGGACACCTTTCTCGCGCTACAGACAATCGAAGACGTAAAGGCGGTCGTCATCACTGGTGCCGAAGAGAATTTCAGCAGCGGCGGGGACGTGCACGACATCATAGGGCGCCTCGTTGAGATGAAGCGGATGAGCGACAGGCCTGGTCTCATCGAGTTCACGCAGATGACTGGAGACCTCGTGAAGGCGATGCGCGCATGTCCGCAACCCATAATCGCTGCCGTCGATGGAGTCTGTGTGGGAGCAGGTGCGATACTGGCCATGGCAAGCGACCTCAGGATCGGTACTGCGCGCAGCAAGGTCGCGTTTCTTTTCGTGCGAGTGGGCCTCTCGGGAGCGGATATGGGGGCGTGCGCGATACTTCCGCGGATCATCGGATTCGGAAGGGCAGCCGAGCTGCTCTATCTTGGCCGCACGATGAGCGGCGAAGAAGCAGAGCGATGGGGGTTCTACAATCGCCTTGCGTCACCGGAATCCGTACTTGCTGAAGCGACAGAAATGGCGCAGTCGCTCGCGCACGGACCCTCTGCCGCTCACGCCATGACGAAACATTGCATGCACGCGGAATGGTCGATGGAAATAGATGAGGCAGTCGATTACGAAGCCAGGATGCAGGCCGAATGTATGATGGCGAATGACTTCGAACGCGCTTACATGGCGTTCGTCGAGAAGGCGAAACCAGCCTTCGAGGGAAATTGATGAAGCCGATCGACTGGCCGTGGTTCGACGAGTCGCACCGCGAGCTGGACGCATCACTCTCGCGATGGATCAGTGAACATCCAGAGCTTCGTGAACCCGATGAAAAGGACGTCGACACGACATGCCGGGATCTCGTCAGGTCACTCGGCGATTCAGGATGGCTGAGATACGCAGTGCCTGCGGAATCTGGGGGTCGGTTCGCGCAACTCGATGTAAGATCGCTGTGCCTGCTGCGCGAAAAGCTCGCGTATGAATCAGGCCTCGCCGATTTCGCATTCGCGATGCAGGGGTTGGGGGCGGGGCCGATATCATTGTACGGATCGGCTGAGCTCAAGGCGAAATATCTTCAGCGTGTTGTTACGGGAGAGGCTATTGCTGCGTTCGCCATATCTGAGGCAGACGCTGGATCCGATGTCGCAAGTATGCACACGACGGCTCGACGGGACGGCGATTCCTATGTCATCGATGGTGACAAGACATGGATATCGAACGGCGGTATAGCCGATATCTATGTGGTCTTTGCACGCGGCGAAAAGGAAAAGGAATACGTCGCGCTCGTTGTCGAGCCATCAGATCCAGGCTTCACGGTCACTGAAAGGATCGACACGATCGCTCCACACCCGCTGGGCACGCTCAAGTTCGACGGTTGCCGCGTACCAGCGGACCGGTTGATCGGTGAGCCTGGAAAGGGATTGCGCGTGGCCCTGGGAACTCTCGATGTGTTTCGGACGACTGTCGGCGCCGCTGCTCTTGGTTTTGCGCGGCGTGCAATGGCCGAGGCTCTGGGGTATGTGTCGACGAGGAGAATGTTCGGAGGCGCGTTGTCGGACCTGCAACTGACACAGGCGGCGCTCGCGGACATGGCGACAGACATCGATGCGAGCGCGCTGCTCGTCTATCGGTCAGCGTGGACGCGTGACAATGGGGCGCAGCGAGTAACGCGCGAGGCAGCGATGGCAAAGATGTTTGCCACCGAGGCTTCCCAGCGCGTGATCGATCGGGCCGTGCAGTTGCTCGGCGGCAGGGGTGTCGTTTCCGGAAATCCGGTGGAGAGGCTCTATCGGGAAATTCGTGCGCTCAGGATATATGAAGGAGCCACCGAGGTTCAGAAGCTCGTAATCGCCGGTCAGGTGCTGAAGGAGTACTCGGAGGCATCGGTGTGAGAAAGAAAAAGCAAGGGACGCAACCGGGTCCCGATACGTTCTGCCGCGACAATGCTCCGCCCGAAGACCTCTGGCCCGTCCGAGTCCATGACGGAATTCCCGAGTTGACGTATCCGGATCGGATGAACGCCGCGGTCGAGTTGCTCGACAGCATGATCGAACGAGGACGCGGGGACCGAACTGTTTTCCGGTTTCCCGGCGGAGAGTGGACCTACTCGCATCTCCATGAAACCGCTAACCGGATCGCGAACGTCCTGGTGAAAGAACTCGGCATTGTGCCGGGAAATCGAGTGCTGCTTCGCGGGCCGAATAACCCCATGATGGCTGCCTGCTGGTTTGCCGTTCTCAAGGCGGGTGGCGTGGCGGTAAGCACGATGCCCTTGCTGCGCGAGCGGGAACTTCGCTGGCTTGCCGACAAGGCAGAGATCACACTTGCACTGTCAGATACGCGGTTCGCTGACGAGTGCGACCTTGCGTTTCGTTTGCGAAGTGACGGGACCGAGAGGCAGGGCGCACGCGTTGTGCACTTCAACAGCGATGCGCACTTCAGTCTCGAGCCGATGATGCGTCTGCAGCCGGCGACATTCACCAACCACATCGGCTCCGCCGATGACACCGCGATCATCGCTTTCACCTCCGGAACGACGGGTGAAGGGAAGGGAACCATGCATTCGCATCGCGACATCATGGCGATCACCGACTGCTTTCCGCGGTACGTGCTTCAGCCGCATGAGGATGATGTATTCTGCGGATCCCCGCCCCTTGCGTTCACCTATGCACTCGGCGGGTTGCTGCTTTTCCCGATGCGTTTCGGCGCTTCGGCATTACTGCTCGAGCAGGCGACACCGCCTCACCTCATCAAGGCGATCGCTGACTTTCGCCCTACTGTCTGCTTCACTGCACCGACAGCATACCGCGCCATGTGTGGCATGATCGGCGAGCACGACGTATCGAGTCTCCGCAAATGTGTGTCGGCCGGTGAGACTCTTCCGCTCAGCGTGTTCGAGTCGTGGCGAAAGGCAACTGGCTTGAAGATCATCGATGGAATCGGCGCGACGGAAATGCTTCACATCTTCATAAGCGCTGCTGGCGATGACATCAGGCCCGGTTCGACCGGGAAAGTCGTGCCGGGATATCAGGCAAGGGTTGTAGACGATGATATGAATGATGTCGCCGCGGGCGAAACGGGAAAACTCGCGGTCCGTGGACCAACGGGGTGCAGGTATCTCGACAGCATCGGGCAGCAGCGGAAGTATGTCCGCGACGGGTGGAATATCACCGGTGACTCATATAAGCTCGATGCAGACGGATACTTCTGGTACCAGGCCCGCACCGACGACATGATAATCTCCGGTGGCTACAACATTGCCGGACCTGAAGTCGAGAACGTTCTGCTCGAGCATGAGGTCGTTCTCGAGTGCGCGGTGATCGGTGAGCCCGACGAAGAGCGTGGTCATGTGGTGAAGGCGTTCGTGGTCTTGCGGCCCGGACGGGAGTCCAGCCTCGAGCTCGCGAAAGAGCTTCAGGATTTCGTGAAGGCGCGCATCGCACCGTACAAGTATCCGCGTGCTGTCGAGTTCTGCGATGCGTTGCCGAGGACGTCGACTGGAAAGCTTCAACGGTACAGGCTGAGACAATGAGTGACCTGGAATTTCTCGAGGAACCGGCTCCGGGAGGCGGCGGCAGAATCATTCATCCGGAAGGGTGGGCGAAGCCGCGGGGGTTCAGTGATGCCATGGTGGCATCCGGCAAGGTGCTGACGCTTGCCGGTCAGGTTGGATGGAATCCGGCGACGCTGGAATTCGAGAGTGATGAGTTTGCTGAGCAGAGCAGGCAGGCGTTGCACAACATAGTGACGCTTTTACTCGAAGCCGGGGCGCGGCCGCAGGACCTGGTCAGGCTGAGCTGGTATATCCTCGATCGCGACGAGTACAACTCTGCCCGTCGCGCAGTGGGCGAGGCGTACCGTGAGATTATCGGGGCTCACTATCCGCCGATGTCCGTCGTGATCGTATCGGGATTGCTCGAGAAAAGAGCGCGGGTGGAGATCGAAGCGACGGCCGTCTTTTAGAATGCCACTGCCTCTTTTTACAGCCACACGCTACATCCAGCCGCTGAGAGAGGGTGGTTCGTTACCCGCGGTCGTGGACACTCATGGCGGCGGCATGTTCGTCACCAAATTCCGGGGTGCCGGGCAGGGTGTAAAAGCGTTGATCGCCGAGCTGATAGTTGGACAGCTTGCGCAGGCTGCCGGGCTGCCGACGCCGGAGATAGCGCTCATCGAGATTCCCGATTCTTTCGGTCGGACCGAACCAGATCCAGAGATTCAGGATCTCCTGCGAGCGAGTCACGGTGTGAATTTCGGCGCTCGTTATCTCGACGGCGCATTCAACTTCGACGCTAATGCCGCGTCCGACCTGATTTCCCCGGAGCTGGCGGCGCGGATCGTATGGTTCGATTCCTTCGTGTCCAATCCCGACAGGACTCATCGCAACCCGAACCTCATGGTTTGCGAGCGGAAGCCGTACCTCATCGATCACGGCGCAGCGATCTACGCTCAACACGACTGGCCATCGGTTGACGAGGCGAGGATGCGAGCGCCATTTCAGATGATAGAGAAGCACGTGCTCCTCGAGAGGAGTGGGGACATAGCCCGGGCCGACGCAGAGATGACGCCGCTCCTCGGCGAGTCCGTGATCAGATCGGTAGTGGATGCCGTGCCGGACGACATGCTCGAGTCGCCTGCAGTGGCTGCCGATTTTTCGAGTGCAGAATTGGCGCGTGAGCGCTACGTCGCCTATCTGGTGACGCGGATCAATGCTCCGCACGCCTTTGCTGAAGAGGCTGTCGCCGCGCGCGAGCGTGCTGCACGCATGCCTGCGCAGCGGCTGCAGGCGAGGCGATGAGAGAAGTTGGAGTGAGTGAATGGATCTCCTATAACTTCGCTGTGCTGCGCGTAGTGCCACACGTGCACATCGGGGCGTTCGTGCCGGTCGGAGTGGTGCTGCATGCGAGGACCACCGAGTTCATCGGCGCGCGGGTGATCACAGATCGGGAGGAGCTCGAGAAGCTGGTACCGGGTTCAGATACCGACTTGCTATCGCTTTATCTCGAATCGTGTGCGGCGATCTGCTCTGGCGAGATCACAGCAGGGCCGATTGCTCTCGCGCCGCCATCTGAGCGTTTCCACTGGGTAACCGCGCCCCGGTCCGATGTGATTCAGGCGGGCCCGGTGCACGAGGGGCTCTGTGTAGATCCCACGGCGATGCTCGATGAACTCTTTTCGGCTATCGTCACTGTCTAAAGGGCGGGAAAAGCTGAAGCGCGAAGTACGCGAGCGGGTATCCGGCACCTACGCTTTGCCGTAAACTTCCTTACAAATAACCAGGTTCCAAAAGTAGAGATGCAGAATTCAGCTCTCCCCATCGAACGTCTCAGAGACGCGCTGGGGGATTCTTATATGATTGACCGGGAACTCGGTCGCGGTGGGATGGCGACGGTTTTTCTCGCACAGGATGTAAAGCACGACAGGGTGGTCGCGCTGAAGGTCCTGCATCCCGACCTCGCCGCTTCTCTCGGTCCGGAGAGATTCCTGCGCGAGATCAAGCTTGCCGCGCGCCTCAACCACCCTCACATCCTTCCACTGTTCGACTCGGGTGAGGCGAAGGGGCTTCTGTACTACGTGATGCCCTACGTCGAGGGCGAATCGTTGCGGGAACGCCTCGACCGCGAGCAGCAGCTGCCCGTCGAGGAGGCGGTGCATCATGGGAGAGCGATTGCATCGGCGCTCGATTACGCGCACCGGCAGAACATCGTCCATCGCGACATCAAACCCGAGAACGTGATGCTCTACGAAGGCGAGGCCATGGTCATGGACTTTGGAATCGCCAAGGCAGTAAGCGCCGCGGGAACGGAGACGCTCACGCAGACGGGAATGATGATCGGAACTCCGGCATACGTGAGTCCCGAGCAGGCCGCTGGCGAAATCAACCTCGATGGCAAGAGCGACCAGTACAGCCTCGGTTGCGTCGTTTACGAGATGATTACCGGAGAGCGGCCATTCGCCGGAGCAACACCTCAGGCGATAATGGCAAAGCGCTTCACGGAACAGCCAAAACCGCTGCGCGAGCTGCGGCATGCTGTGCCGGAAAGTGTCGAGAAAGCCGTGTCGCGTGCGATGGCAACCGATGCAACGGCGCGGTATTCGACGACGGCGCAGTTCGGGCAGGCGCTCGCCTCTGGTAACATCGAAACGCCTACGAACACGGAGACGATCCCCGTGGCAGTCGTGTCGGCAGCGAAATCAGTTGCGGTGCTGCCCTTTGCAAACATGAGCGCGGATGCCGACAACGAATATTTCACTGACGGCATGGCAGAGGAGATCATCAATGCCCTGTCGAAAATCCAGTCCCTTCGTGTCGCTTCGCGTACGTCGTCCTTCGCCTTCAAAGGTAAGAACGAGGACATAGGCGAAATCGGAAAGAAGCTGAAAGTGTCGACGGTCCTCGAGGGCAGCGTCAGGAAGATGGGCAACAAGCTTCGCATTACGGCCCAGCTCATCAACGTCGCGGACACCTACCAGCTCTGGTCTGAGCGTTACGACCGCGAGATGGAGGATGTGTTTGCCATCCAGGACGACATATCCCAGGCGATCGTCAAGGCGCTTCGTGTAATCCTCAGCGAAGGCGAAAAGAAGCAGATCGAAAAAGCCCGCGCCGTCGACGTGAAGGCATATGACTACTACCTGCGTGGCCGCCAGTACTTTCACCACTTCCGGCGCAAGAGCCTCGAGTATGCGCGGCAGATGTTCAACAAGGCGATCGAGATAGATCCCGACTATGCCCGGGCCTATTCCGGAGTCGCCGATGCATCGTCACTGCTCTACACATACTTCGATGCACGCGAGTCGAACCTCCGGCAGGCTGATATCGCCAGCCGAAAGGCAATCGAGCTCGAGCCTGAATTGGCAGAAGCGCACGTCGCACGCGGAATCGCGCTGTCGATGAGCAAGCGGTTCGAAGAAGCGATACCAGCCTTCGAGCAGGCGATGAAACTCGATCCCAAGCTCTTCGACGCGACATACTGGTTTGCCCGTACCCGACTCGCGCAGGGTCTTTATGAGGATGCGCTCAAGCTTTTCGAGCGGTCATCCGCGCTTCGACCCGAGGATTATCAGATCCCAGGATTTCACGCGCAGGTTCTCGTCACGCTCGACAGAAAAGACGAGGCAGAAGTGCATTTCCGCCGACAGGTCAGGCTGGTGGATGAACACCTCGAAATGAACCCGGATGATCCGCGAGCGTGCATACTCGGCGCTATCGCGCATGCAGCGCTCAAGGAAGAGGAGAAGTCGGTTCTCTTCGCCAGCCGCGCCATAGCCGCCGATCCCGACGACCCGATGCTGCTCTACAATGTTGCCTGCAACTACGCGCAGCTCGGACGAGTAGATGAATCTCTCAGCGCGCTGGAGCAGGCAGTGGACAGGGGCTTTGGTGACAAGGCATGGCTGGAACATGACAGCGATCTGGACACCCTTCGCGATACGCCTCGCTACAAGACATTGCTGCAGGCGATGTAATGGCGCAGACCCCGCTGCCTCTCGATCGCCTTCGAACTGCACTTTCGCAAACGTATACGGTTGACCGGGAGCTCGGTCGCGGTGGCATGGCGACTGTCTACCTCGCGCAGGATACCAAGCACGAGCGGCTGGTCGCGCTGAAGGTGCTGCATCCTGATCTCGCCGCATCGCTCGGACCCGACCGCTTCCTGCGCGAGATCAAGCTTGCCGCGCGACTCAATCACCCGCACATCCTAGGTCTTCACGATTCAGGAGACGCTGAAGGATTTCTCTACTACGTAATGCCGTACGTCGAAGGAGAGTCGCTTCGCGAACGTCTCGAACGCGATCAGGCGATGACCGTTGACGAGGCAATTCATCACGGCCGCGCGATCGCATCCGCGCTCGATTATGCACATCGCCAGGGCATAGTTCACCGGGATATCAAGCCCGAGAACATCATGTTGTACGAAGGCGAAGCCATGGTCATGGACTTTGGAATCGCGAAAGCCGTCAGCACCGCCGGTCCCGAGACACTCACGCAGACGGGAATGATGGTTGGAACTCCTGCTTACGTGAGTCCCGAGCAGGCCGCCGGCGAAACGAACCTCGACGGGAAGAGCGACCAATACAGCCTTGCCTGTGTAGTCTACGAAATGATGACGGGAGAGCGGCCTTTCAGCGGAGCGACCCCGCAGGCAGTCATGGCAAAGCGATTCGCCGAGATGCCGAAGCCGCTCCGCGACATTCGGAGCTCGATCCCGGAGAGCGTCGAGCGCGCCGTGACAAAAGCGATGGCGATCGAGCCGACGGGCAGATATTCCACTGCCGCACAGTTCGGGCAGGCACTGGGCTCAGGGAGCATGACCACACCCACCGATACGCAGACGATTCCACACACAATCGTCTCCGCTGCGAAGTCGGTGGCCGTTCTCCCGTTCACCAACATGAGCAATGACCCGGAGAATGAGTACTTCACCGACGGCATGGCAGAAGAGATCATCAACGCCCTGAACAAGGTGCAGTCCCTGCGCGTCGCCGCTCGCACTTCGTCATTCGCCTTCAAGGGGAAGAACGAGGATGTCGGCGAGATCGGGCGAAAGCTCAAGGTCTCGACCGTCCTCGAGGGTAGCGTGCGCAAGATGGGCAACCGGCTCCGCATCACCGCGCAGCTGGTAAACGTTGCTGACGGATACCATCTCTGGTCTGAACGTTACGACCGTGAGATGGAAGACGTTTTCGCGATCCAGGATGACATCTCGCAGGCAATCGTGAAGGCGCTGAAAGTCATCCTCAGCGAAGGCGAGAAGAAGCAGATCGAGAAGGTTCGCGCTGAGAACGTACAGGCCTACGATTACTATCTTCGCGGTCGGCAGTACTACCACATCCATCGCAAGAGTCTCGAGTACGCCCGGCAGATGTTCAACCGGGCCGTGGAGACCGATCCCGAGTATGCCCGCGCTTACGCAGGCGTCGCCGACTCATGTTCGCTGCTCTACATGTATTTCGATGCGCGCGATTACAACATCCGTCAGGCCGATGTTGCCAGCGCGAAGGCACTCGAGCTCGAGCCCGACCTCGCTGAAGCACACGTCGCGCGCGGGCTTGCTGTATCGCTTAGCAAACGATTCGACGAGGCCGAAGCCGAGTTCGAGACAGCGATGAAGCTCGATCCAAAACTGTTCGAGGCAGCTTATTGGTATGGGCGCGCACTGATGTCGGAAGGCCGCATGCCCGAAGCCGCAAGAATGTTCGAGCGGGCATCCGCACTGCGCCCCGAAGATTACCAGGCGCCTAGTTTTCTGGCTCAGGCCTACAACTCTATGGGCCGGAACGAGGAAGCCGCGGTCGCAAACCGGCGCTCGATTCGCCTGATGGAGGAGCGGCTCGAGCTGAACCCGTCAGACGCGCGCGCTGCCAACCTGCTCGCAGCCACTTACGCCAGTCTCGGCGAAACCGACAAGGCAGTAGACTACGCCGAGAGGTCCCTCGCGATCGACCCCGATGATGCGATGCTACTTTATAATATCGCGTGTACGTATACGCTGATCGGTCGAACCGA
>JBBREF010000023.1:0-34312 GCA_038203205.1 Gemmatimonadales bacterium
CGTCAGAATTGATCCGGCCGACGTCGAAAAGGTGTACCCAGAAACGGGATTCCCTCCCGTCGTAATCGTGGTGATGCGTAGAGTGCCCGTGTTGGCGACACACAGCACCGCAAACGATGCGGCTAACACTTCTCCTCTCGCGACAGTGACAGACAATTCCTGGTCCCCAGTCACTCGGCAGTTCGGAGCCAGGCCTTCGAGCCGTAGTGCGTGCATTCCACTGGAAATCGCTAGACGAGTTGCAGGTCCGTTAGCCTGCACATGGCCAGCCACCCGGCCGTTCAAGGCCAGGGAATAGCCGTCGGGATCGACATCTATCGCTTCGCCGGTTGTAGTAATCGTTACTTCGAGCGTCCCCTCCAAAAGCTGGGGGATGGAAGGCCCCGTCGATTCGCCGCACGACAAGGTCGTGATCGCGAGGAGGCAAAGTGCTGGGATGCCGAAGCGTAACGACATTTGATCATTCCTCTCAGGAGGTGGCGCAGAGACCCGGTTGAGCATCGCACCCGAATGATCGGCATCGCTCCTCAACCCGGGCTCAGACTTGGCTCAGGATTGGCTTTGAGCCCTCCATCAAGTTTTCAGGACTAGAAGTCGTACCGTATCGAGAACTGCACCTGGTAGCCCGACTCCAGATTATGCGTGCTCGAGACCTTGTCGGAGTCGAAGCGGAACAGCGGCCGCGAAGACGCCTCATTGGTTTGTCCGATGTGCTCAAGAATCCAGGGATTGGGCGTCCGGACAAGACCCCAGGAGCTGTTCAAGAGATTCAGGAGATTGAATACGTCCACCTGCAACGTCAGGCCTCTTCCGCCAATTGGCTGCAGCGACTGGCGAATCGACGCATTCGACGTATTGACCCACGATGCCCGGCAACTGTTGCGGCCGGCAATCGACCCCCGTTGTCGGCGAAGGCACGGTGTGGCGCCGATGAACTGCTCGAACAACTTGCCCTGATCGGCAGAGTCAGCACCCGCAAATACCATCTCTGCGGGGTTCCGGGCGTCCCGCGGAATGTAGATCGGATCATTCGCGCTCGACCCATCGGCGTTGAGGTCACCCAACCGGTTGCTGGTCGAATCGCCGTATGTAAATGGGTTGCCCGACTCACCGATGTAAAAAATTGAGAAATCGGTCTTCCATCGTCTCCACGGGGCAACATAGGTTGCCGCGAAAACCACACGGTGTGGCAGGTCGAAGGCAGACACGCCGGTAGTCAGAACGTCGTGCCGCGTAGAAGTGAAGCGACCTCCGGCCCATGTATCGAACGGTGCAACCGCGGATTGATTCGTCAGCGACTGGACATCCCGCGCCTTGGCGTACGTATACGACGCCCGGAGCTCGGCGCGCTGAGTGAACGGCCTCGTTGCCTGAGCAGTGGCAGACCACGAGTAGCCAAGTGAGTGATTCCGGATGTCGACCACCTCACTGAATCGGTTGCCACTGAGACGCGTCGGCGCGACGCGCCCGGAAGGGTCGATCGAGCCGTACAGCACACGCCCGTTTGCGTCGACACCCTGCGGCCCCGCGAGGTCCGCGTTGATGAAGGCGAAGTCGGAACGCACTTTCGAGTACAGTGCCTCCACACTTCCCTCGATGTTCCATGGAAGGCGCTTGTCAACCGAGAGCGATGTTCGAAATGTCTCGGACATCCTCAGGTTGCGATCTACGAGCGCCACAGGCCCCGGCGACAGGCCTCGTCCGTCCGCGCAGATCATCGGCTGGCGTTCCGGATCCGCGACGAATACTGGAACGCTCCCCAATCGTTCCGAGTTGCACGTGAGCGTCTGGACTCCGATTCCAGTCGAGCGCATTGGACCCAGCAACCAGCCCAGTGGCGGCGAAGCGACGAAGATGCCAGCGCCTCCCCTGACCGTAGCGCCTCGCTCTCCTCCCAGGCGCCACGTGAAACCGATCCTTGGCGACCACTGCACCCGGCTGCCGGGGAAATCGCTGGTACGTCGGCCAAGCGCCGAATCCACAGCGGGATTGTACTCTGGTCCGCGCGCGAAACTTAGGACATCCCCGCGAATGCCGAACGTGAAGTTGAGGTTATCGCCAACACGCCATTCGTCCGCCAGATATGCGCCGGACTGCTCTCCTCGCAACTTCGCTTCCGCGGATCCCAGGTTTCTCGAGATGACATACGATGACGCCTCGCCTCGCTCGAGCGCGTCCAGGTTTGGGAACGTCCACAGCCCGAACATTCCTCGCAAGCCCACAGGGTGGTAATCGAAAAACTCGGCTCTGACTCCTGCTCCGATCGTGTGATTCCGACCGGCCTGGTACACGATATGGTCGGAGATTTCTGCAAGGCGTTGTGTAGACCCTGTGCCGCCCGCCGGTGGAGGCGGACCAGCGAAGAGCGCAACGGACGTGGTTCCATTCGCGCCCCGGACGAGTGCCTGAATTGACGGGGATGCCGCGTAGTTCCCAGCGACCACAGGGCGATCCAGGTACGCCACGAGAAATTCGTTGAACACGGACTGTCGCAGCTGGGTGAGGATCTGAACGGAGGTACTGTGCTTGGAAGTGCTGAGTGTCCACGCACTGCTCGAGAGCTGAAACACGCGAGCCGCATCGGGGCGGGCGAAGCGGTCAACCTCAACGACGCTGTACGTCTCGAGCAGAATCATTCTCGATTTCCATTTCGGGAGTGAGAGATCGAGACGCCCGAATAATGTCATAGCGGGATTCGCAATGGTCACGCGTCCTCCATCACCCGCATCGATTCCCTTCGCCTCAAGGAGCGACGCAAATCGCAGTACATCTGCATCTGCAATCGGCAACGTTGGTGACCCGGCGACGTCGCGTCCAAGGTAGGGACCGGGGGCGGGAGCCACAGCATGCTGCCATTCTGCGGCGACGAAGAAAAGCATGCGGTCCCTCACGACTGGACCGCCGAGTGACAACCCGAATTGCTTGCGACTATAGTCCGAGCCACCGGCGAAAGAGCCCGGCCGCGCCATGCCTGCGTTACGCGCGTATGCGAAAGTCGATCCGTGTAATTGATTCGTGCCGCTTTTCGTCACGGCATTCACAGTCATGCCCGTCGAATTTCCGTACCTGACGGCGTAGGGTGAAACGAGGACCTGATATTCCCTGATGGCATCGAGGGGAATTGTCTTTCCACCCGCCGTCCCCGCTCCCATTACGTTGTTTCCCTGCAACTGCCGGTCGCTGACGCCATCGATCATGTAGTTGTTGAAGCGGAAATTCGCGCCTGCCGCACTCAACCCGTACCGCGTACCGACCTGTGGCACCAGGCGGACGAAGTCGTAGAGGTCGCGGTTCAGCGAGGGAAGGCGTCGCAATGACGAATCGGATATTGCCGTGCTGACACCGCCCGCTGACAGCGATGCGGTGGAAGAGTTGGCACTGATTCGAACAGTGTCGATCTCATTCGGCAGCCGATCGAGTGTGAGACGCAGAGTTCTTGTCTCGCCCAGCGAGAGGACCAGGCTGTCGACGACGCGCGGAGCGTATCCGATTCTCGCAACGCCTATGCTGTATACGACTCCGCTTGTGAGGCCGTAGACGGCGAAGACGCCCTGACGCATACGTGCGCTCGTGACGAAGCCCGTGCCGGTGTCGCGAACTGTCACCGTGGCGACATCGACCGCGCTCCCAGTGGCGTCGGTGACTGTGCCGCGAATCGCCGCGGTAGTTATTCCCTGTGCATCGATCACCCCGTCCGGCGCGAGAACAAGAATGAATGCGACGACTGTCGCGGCGAAAGACGAGCGCAGGCATAAGGGGCCGTACCACCTGCGACGCATCCATCCTCCTGATATTGCCTCGCAACTGCGCGAGCCGGCCATCAACAATACGGTATTTCCACCTGCAATGGGCGTACTCTGGCGGATCGCTAGCGTGACGTACCTACACCCGGCCGATAGAGGGACAGAATTCTCTGCGCGCGGAAGACATATCCGGGTGTGCCTTCCAGCCGCCAGACAACGTTTCCGCTCGCATCGTATTCCTCCACTCTTCCGGCTGCGCCGAACGATACTAGCGTACGAGCGCCGGAAAGTCGTTGCACGCTGCCTCCTGTCGGAGACACCACGGGTGGCATCGATCCGTAGTCTGCGGAAAGTGAGGCGGTTCGGGTAACCTCATCGACGACGTAGGACTCTGCTCGTGATTCATTGGGGCGTCCAACGTTGTCGAGCAGGATGATCTCGCCGCCGGCTCCGGCTCGAACGCTGTGCTGGCCGGAAAAGGGGGCCGATGCCACGTTGGTGAAGCTGAACTGGTTCCTTCGCCCGCCCATACGCCAGACCACCGCGCCCGTTATCGTGTCGATGCTCGTAATCTCGCTCAGATTCCGGAAAGAGACGAGCAGCCTGCCGTCGCGGTCAAAATCGAAAGCGTTACCGTGCGTCCAATTAACGTTCGGCCCGGTGCGGTCTGTGAGCAGCCCGTCGGTGATGTCGAAGTGATCGAACGGGCTCCAGCTGAACATGAGACTTCCGGTTTTTTCCAGATGTTGAATCACTGTGCCCGTGACCTTCGCACCATCGACCCCGCCGACCCCTCGGAGATCCATAGTGCGAACCTCGTCGCACAACAGCCAGTGACCGCCAGCGTTGTCGATAATGAGATCGTGCGGGCGCGGGAATAATCCGTCTGCACATCCCCGCGTTCGAACGAATGATCCTGATGGGTCGACTTCCACCCACGGATCCAGCATCGACGGAGTCGCCGTTGGTGGGCGAGCGACGTAGTGCCCATTCGGTTGGGCGGCGAAGCTCAACCCCGCCCCGTAATCAAAGCGACGATACCACACGACTCGCCCCGCGTTGTCGATGACAACCCCGTAGCGGCCCGCGGCGAACACCACGTATCCGGCGGACGGATCGGTTCCGCTGGCAGTGTAGCGCGGGAGATCCGATGGCAGGCCCCCTGTAGTGAACGACAACGCGGTTCCTGTCGTTCGCCCTCCAGGGCCATATGCCGTAGCCCGAAAGATGTAGCGGCGCTCTGGCAGCAGCCCAAAAACGGGAACTGCCACCGAATCGCTCACCGGCTTTACTGATGGAGCAGCCTCAGCCCCGTCGAACGAAGACTCAGCGAGCGCAAAATGAACGATCACACTGTCCGTGTTTCGCGACCGGAACCTGAGCGTTACCGCGAGTACGTTGCCCTCGATGGGACTGACCGATTCGTCGCTCAGGACGGGCAGTTCAGCAACACGTGGCGGTGCCGCGGGTTCCGCGCAGCCGATCAACAACAGGCAGGCCAAATGAAGTGTTGTTCTTCGAGTATCGGCCTTCATCGCTGCCACGCCGGGTTGGACCCGTCGTCGATGCTGAAGGACGTCTCGCCACTCAAGTCAGCTTTCACGAACGCGACCCACGGCCCGCAGTCATAGTAAGCGTAGAATCCGGTACATCCACCAAACCGCCTCTCATACGCTATCCAGCTTCCATCCGACGACCATGCCGGATTCGAATCGTAGACACCGTGAGTAATTGCCGTGAGTACCGAGCCGTCAGAGTTCACGACGAAGATGTCAGTGTAGGACTGAGGGTTCGCCCGTCGCGAGCGAGCGAACGCAATCGTCTTTCCGTTAGGCGACCACGACGGTTGCAGGTCTCCCAGCACATTGGACGTCAACTGGATCGCCCCAGATCCGTCGGCATTCATGGTCCATATTCCAGTTCTCGCGTCGCCTGTGTTGCCAACCTGATACGCGATCTTTCCATCGATAGACCAATCGGGTGCACTTGCGGACCCCGCTTGATCGGTCAGACGACGCACATTCGTGCCATCTGCATTCATTGCGTAAACCTGAGTCCGTTGCCCACTTTCGCTGGTGAACGCGAGCTCGGTACCGTCGGGCGACCATGCAGGGCGATAGCTGCTCCCGGCCGTCTGGGTAAGCCGGACTTGGTTCGAACCGTCCGCGTTCATCGAGTATATCTCCTGATTGCCGTCGCGCGAGCTGGTGAACGCGATCCTTGTCCCGTCAGGCGACCAGGCCGGATCCCGGTTTCCCCCGGCTGACGTTGTGAGGCGCACCGCGTCGGTGCCGTCGGAGTTGACGCTGTAAATGCTTTCGTTGTCGGGCGCTTCCATGACATAGGCGATTCGTCGTGGGCTTGCGCACTCGATCGTCACGTCGAGCGCCGTGTCGTCGCCAGCGGCGACTGCGACGACCCTTGGATTAGCCACAACAGGTGCGCAATTGAGCGGCAGCCACTTGACGAACACCGAGTACGTCCCCGGTAGCAGTGGCCTGAGCGACCCGGTGCCGTTCGCGGGCACAGCAAATTCTGCGATTGATTCCGCACCCATCCTCAAATCGACGACGATTTCATCCTTATTCATGGGCGTGCCAATCGTCTGACTTTTGACGCTCAACCCACCGGCCACCTGACACGTTACCTGAAAAACCAGGTTTGTGGTTTCGCCGAACCGCACGACGAAATCGCGCTCATTTATCCCCTCGACCACACAATTTCGCGGAGGGTTTACCACAGACGAGCGGAACCGGCCAACACGAACTAGTGGTACCACCTGCACCGAAGTTGACGCGAAGTCATAGGACCCGACTTCCTGAATGTGAACGCGGAACATGTGGCCTTGCGGAGCGGGGCCGGAAATTACGGTGCTCACCGAAATCGTCCCCGTGTTTCGCACGCAGTCGACGTCGAATGAGACCGACACTGAACCGCCCCGCGCGATGGTAACCGCGCGCTCCGCCGTTCCGTTCACAGAACAGTTAGGAGCAAGCCCATCGAGGCGTACGCGGTGCTCGCCGACCGAAAGGTCCAACCGAATTGTTCGCGAGCTGAAAGGCTTCCCAGCGTCGTCATCAATTCTCAGGACGTACCCGTCAACATCCAGATCGGCCGTCGCCCCCGCCGTCGACACCGCCACCTCGAGGCCCCCGATTGCAGGCGCCACCAGCTCGCCGCATCCTGCCGCCGAAAACAGAAGCAAGGGCATCACCGCCCGGAGACCATCGGTGGTTCGTTTCATTTGTTCCTCCCTGTGCTGGTTTCTTGCTGCCCCTGTTTCACGGGCGTATACTGACCTTCCCTCGACATCCAGGGCTCAGAGTTGGCTCAGAGTTCGCTTTTGCCTGCACGGAATTACCGATTAGAAACTTTCGGAAAGGTCAGTCTGACCGGTGGAAGCGCAGGGAGCCTCTCCCATCAGCGCAGGCGGCTCGCTCTTCTCACACCTCTCGCTGCCGCAGGAAAACGCGGGCTGAGCCGCGATCAGCTGATTGGCATCCTCTGGCCAGAGGCAATGGGCGACACCGGTCGACACTCTCTCGAGCAGCTCCTCCATGCAGTGCGGCGTGCTCTCGGCGAGTCCGTATTCACCGGGACCAATCCCCTGGTGCTGAACGCCGGAGTGATCTCAAGCGATGTCAACGATTTCAACCGGGCGCTTGCGGACAGCTCGCTCAGAGTTGCAGTAGATGTTTACGCGGGACCTTTCCTGGAAGGGTTCTATCTCGACCAGGCAGCTGAATTCGAGCGCTGGGCTGCCACTGAGCGATCACGGCTCGAAACCCGTTACTGCGAAGCCCTGAGCCGGCTTGCGTCCGAGGCCGAGAGTAACCGGAGCTTCGAGGAAGCGATTGGATGGCGCCGCAAGCTCGTCGAGACTGATCCTGTCAGCAGCCGGCATGCACTCGGCCTGATGCGGGCACTTGTAGCGGCTGGCGATCAGACAGCCGCATTGCAGCATTCGAGAATCTATGAGGCGCTTGTACGCCAGGAGCTTGACAGCAGCCCTGACCCGACGATAACCGATTACGTCGCGAGCCTGCGCGCGGGAACCGTTGAAGTTGCTCGGCCGTCGCAGCCAATCGCGCCAGTTCACGTACCCCAGCCCCCGCCGGAAAACGTTAGGCAATCGCTGCCAGCGCCAATGGCTTCTGTTCCGACAACCCCGCGGCCGCACGCCCCGCCGGCGTCAAATCAGCGTCGAGCATGGGCGATGGGGCTTGCGCTTGCGACGACCGTGGTGATCGCTGTGATTTTCGCAGCTCGTCGCAACAACGAGCCTGCACTCGACGAGAACCGGATTCTGGTGGTTCCCTTCCGCATCGCGGCTGCCGACTCTTCTGTCGCCTATCTCGCCGAAGGTGCAGTTGACCTGATCGTGCCAATGCTGAATGGGGAGGCTGGTCCGTCGGCAATCGACTCCCGAAGCGCCATCAGCACCTGGAATAGAATCACGCGCGGCCGTGAGGGGACTATCGACGACGGCCGCGCGGTAGCGCGCGAGTTGGGAGCCAGCTTGATCCTCTCGGGATCCGCGGTGGAATCGAACGGTCAGCTCCAGATCACTGGAAGCCTGATCTCGACAGCGGGCGGAAGCAGTCGGGCTCTGCCGTCCGTTACCGGCCGTGCGGACAGCGTCGATGCACTGCTCAGGCGCTTCGTCGCACAGTTGCTTGCCCGGCAGTCGAATGTTGCCGAGGGATCGATAGACGCAGTCACAAGCCAGTCGCTTCCGGCAATCAAGGCATATCTCAGTGGACGCGCAGCGTATCGCCGCGCTGACGAAAGCGTGGCGATCGAAAGGTTCGCGCGTGCGCTGGAGATCGATTCCACCTTCGCGCTCGCGGCCCTCGACCTTGCAGTCTCGACAGGCAAGCTCCTGCGCACGGAGATCTGCCGCAACGAGTCCTGCCGCGTTTACTCCATAGTCCCGGGGATGGTCTCTATGCAACGGGACCAGGACCTTTTCGATCGTGGCGTCAGGCTCGCATGGGAAAGCCGCGCGAGTCTCGGCCGAAGAGATCTTCCGCTACTTGATGCACTTCGTGGAGCGACGTATCCGCGCGAATCCTCAGCTCGCGAAACGCTCACAAACATCATCCGCGCCGTGCGCGAAGCACCGGATCGGCCGGAAACTCAGTACTTGATGGGCATCCTGCTCTTGTACCAGGGCGATGCGCTTGGACTGACGGGGTCCAGAGCTGACGCTATATCAGCCTTTCGAGCCGCAGCGAGGCTTGATTCGTCTTATCTCGCTCCTCTTGTGGGGCTTGTCGATGCTGCCGCATTCGGCAACGACACCGCGGGAGTTCGTACCGCTGCCATATTGTACCTCTCGCGCGACGCATCAGGGCCAACATCCGATTATGTGCGTTGGGTTCTCGCCTCGGCCACCAACGATATCGCCGGACTGCGCGCGATTCGCGGTCGGTTCAGGTCGCTCAGCAATCTCACGCTCGATCATATCTATCTGACTGCGCAGATGAGTGGCGTCGGGCTCGATGATGCCGACAGTGCCGCCGTGCTTCTGATAGAACATGCAATCGATCCACTCGAGCGGAGTATCGCATTGCGCCGCGCACAACTTCTTGCCCTCAATCGTGGTCGGCCCGCCGAAGCCACCAGGATGCTGCGACGAGTGGACGAGCTGCGAGTGTCAGGCTACACGTTCGCACAGTTTGCCATTGCGGCAGCACTTTACGGTGATGGCGAGCACCGCGTGGCAGACTCCGCTGCGAGAGCGCTTGGTCTTGCGCTGGCCCGCGATACAATTGGCGAGCTGAAGCCGGATGGTATTCGCCGGATCAGCGTTGCAATGTCACTTCACTCGTTGTGGTACCTGGCTAACGGTGACTCGACGAGGGCGCGACCAGCGACGGCATGGCTAAAGCGTCACTCCGGCACGCAGCCCAGGAATCGCATCTTCGTGCTACTTCCGGAGATGCTGATGGCGTCCCGGCAGCGGCGCCTCGATGCCGCGCAGCTTCGGGCAAGCGTGGATTCAACCCTTGAGGCTGGTTGTTGTGAGCTACCCGACTTCGTATCGCTCGTGCTGGCGCAGGCCTACGAGGATGCGGGAGATAACGCCGCTGCCCTGCGCGTAATACGCCGCGGCAGGTCCTATTGGCCCCCGCGCTCGCTGTCGACCCACTTGCGTGAGGAGGGAAGGCTTGCCACCGGGCTCGGAATGAACCGCGAAGCGATCGAGGCATACACTCGCTACATCGCGCTGCGATCCGCCCCGGAGGCGTCGCGTCGTGGAGAACGTGATGCGATTCGCCAGGAAGTTGTAAGACTCAGAGCGATGAGGAAAAATTAGGCGGAGCACGCTCTCTGGGCGTCGTACGCGTTGCGGCGAAAAGCATGGGAATGCCCTTGGACATTCAAACCCTCATGCCAACCCGCGCCAGATATATAGTATGCATCGGCCCCGTCGTGTCGTGCGCCCGCACGCGAAGCGTCTCCACCTCGAGGCCTGCACCTCGCAATGCCCGCTCGAACGCCGGGTCATTATCCACCGACCAGTAAGCAACGGTTCCTCCCGGCCGGAGCGCAGCCACGGTAGTCGCAACGCCGCGCGAATCGTACAGCCGCGCGCTCTCCGACATCAGCATTCCCGCCGGGCCATTGTCGGTGTCGAGCATGATCGCGTCGAAGAATGCGCGATGACTCCGAAGAACGTTAACTACGTCGTCCTGGACGATCTGCACACGTGGATCGCTCATCGCTTCCGACGAGAGATCGTATGCGGGGTCTGCATTCCATGCAATTACTTCAGGCACGAGCTCGGCAACAACAACTTGTGCGTCGCTCGCCAGAAAGCGGAGCGCGGCGCGCAGCGTGAAGCCCAGCCCCAGCCCGCCGATCAGGACTCGCGCCTGCGCCACGCCGCCCAGTGACGCACATGCGGCCTCCGCAAGCCGGTCCTCAGACAAGTGGCGCCGCGTGGACATCAGCTCGACGCCGTCGGCGCGAATGAGATACGCGCCGTCGTGGCCGTACAGCACCAGTTCGGTGCCGTCGGGCGTCCGTGCCGCGCCAAGACGCACGGTCGGCTTCATCGAGTTATCTCCACGGCGATTTGATGAAGCAAAGCATGCGCCCTGAGAATCGATGGAGCAAGCGATAGATTTGTGGAATGCCGCGCATAGTCTCGTTCCTTCCCGCCGCGACCGAAATAGCCTGCGCACTGGGCGCCGGTGACGATCTCGTCGGGCGCTCGCACGAGTGTGACTATCCGCCCGAGGTGCAGCGGCTGCCCGTAGTGAGCAGGCCCGCACTTCCAATCGACACGATGAACCAGGGAGATATCGACGCTGCGGTGTCGTCTCAGCTTGCGAGCGGTGAGAGCTTGTATCGCGTTGATGAGGTGCTGCTGCGCGAGCTCGCACCTGATGTAGTTCTGACGCAGGATCTCTGTCAGGTGTGCGCGCCTTCTGGAACCGAGCTCTCGCGAGCGCTTCGCGAGCTGACTTCGAAGCCTGAAGTGTTGTGGCTCACACCCCGGACCATCGCGGAAGTCGAGCAGAACGTGCGTGACATTGCGCGCGTCACCGGCAGAGAACGCGAAGGTGATACCCTGATCGAGAGCAACCGCGCGAGGATCGATGCAGTACGGCGGTCAGTTGATGGCGTGGAACCGCGGCGCGTCGTGTTCCTGGAGTGGACGGATCCGGTGTTCTGCGGTGGTCACTGGGTACCGGAGATGGTGACTCTCGCCGGCGGCTTTGATCCGCTCGGACAACCGGGCGGTGATTCGCGGCGCATGTCGTGGGAGGACGTCGTTGCCGCTCAGCCCGACATACTCATAGTAGCGCCGTGCGGGTATGGCCTTTCCGCTTCGCTCGATGCCGCTCGTTCAATCCCTGAGATTCCCGGGACGAGCGTGTTTGCTGTCGATGCGAACGCGTACTTCGCCCGCCCGGGTCCTCGCCTCGCTGAGGGCATTGAACTTCTTGCGCACCTTTTTCATCCCGAAAGTTTCGCGTGGCCTCACGCGACTCAGCCGTGGGCCGTCGTCAAAGACTAAACTTCAGAACGAGGCAGTCGCAGAACTGCCGAGCTGAATTCCCCAGTGCGTTGCGAGATATTGCTCGAGGACGATCGCCGTCACCTCGCCGAAGCGATCGCGATTTGTTGCGTTGTCACGCACGCCTGTGTAGTTCGCTTCGACCTGAACGCCGCAAATATTTCCACCAGTCACGCCTCCGAAGAGAGTCGCCTCCGAGCCGCACGTGTGCCGCCTCGTGTTGTCTCCACCGGACAGGTAGGTGTCGCCGTTTGGTCGCGGATCGGCTGAGCTTGGAATTGAGCGGAATCCATTGTTCGCGTAAAACGTTCCGAGGCTGGTGCTGCCGCGCAGGAGGGCGGACAGCGAGATGGGCGAGGATTCGGAAATCGTGTTGACGCTCGCCGTATCCTCGTACGCTGTATTTGCGTCGAGCGACGCATCGGCAAGGTTGATCTGTGAGGTCGAGAGCAGGTAACCGATCTCAAGGCGCTGGACTGAATGTCCGTGGCCGTGCATGTCCATGTACCACGCCTTGGGTGATGAAGCGAGTGCCGATGTTTTTGCCGCCTCGATGAAGGCGTGCCATTCGTCGAGCGCCGTGTTCGCCTCGGCGTCCGCGCACGCCGCCTCGGGATTCGTGCGATTCGCGTCGAGCTTCTTTCGCGACAGGTTGACGATGACGATGTGCGGATACTTGCCGAACCTGGCGAAGTACTTCTGCTGCATCGACCTGACGAGGTCGTCGGTATTAAGATCTGTCGTCGTTGTAGCGAAGCCGCCGCAGCCGCCTGCCGTGCGGTCGGGTATCTCCGACGGCGTCAAAGATCCGCCGTGAGGGGCTGTGAAGATAACTGGCGCGTTGCCGGCGACGTACTCGATGTAGTTATTGCGGCCGAAGTACGACACGCCCGGCGTGTATGGACCAGCGGGTATGGCGTGCCTCGGCGGTTCGGAAGGTGACGTGCAGGATGACGCGACGGCGAAGGAAAGCGAAATTGCGACAAGGCGCCTGCGGTGCATCTGATTTGCTCCCGTAGTGGCTCAAGACTGTAACGCTGACCATTGGACTTCGCCAGATCGCACCCAGAGGATACATCGGAGAGCCATCGTGATGCCCCACCGCCGGGTAGGCCCGGCGATGGGTCACGTGCTGTGGATCAGCGGCGACGGAGGGCGTTGCCGGCGACATAACTGCCAACTTCCCGCCCCTGGGCGAGGCCGACATCTACCGCATGGCGAAAATGAAAACCGACGTAAACTCGCGATAGCGCGTTTTCAGTTGCCGCGTCTGCTACGTTGCGATAAGTCCGCGTGACGCCCGGCAGTGTTCCACTCGAGATTGACAACGGTGGACCGTTCCCGGGAATCACTGCCTCGATAATCGACGCTGCAGCGCCACCTGCACCGGCGTGCGCGCTGGGGTAGTCAGGTACCGGGGGCGTCGGGAACGCGAGTACCTCCCATCCCGCCACCGGCGAGGTATCCGGATTCCCGTCGGTGCCGGCCAGGGAGATCGCTGATACCGGCCGCCAGAAATTGTAGTGATACTTGGACTCGAGATTCGTTGCATACGCATCGAACTCACCCATCTGTACGAGTGCCAGCAATCTCGCCGTGGCCCATGCGTCGAGATTTCGTCCGTCTGCAACCGCGCGCGCGACCCGATTCCATCCTGTCGGCGAATTCTCAACCCAGAAAAGAGCGATCTCTGTCTGCGCCGCAGTTCGTGCAACACAGGCGACGCATCCGAGTGTGGCCACTTCATTGTAGTCAGACGTGTAGGCAGCAGTCTGCACCGCTGCTGCATTTGACGCTGCGCCATAAGGTGCGGGTGCGCGGAACTGGGAGGTGCTCGTCACCACGAATGGTGTTACAGTAGTCCCCCATTCAGACCCATCCGCGAAGCCGCCCGTTCCGAAGAAATCGAACCCCGGCGTGTTGAACGGGAAAGTGAACTGGTAATCGCCAGCGCCTGTGCCTGGTATGTACGGCGCGACGCCACCTCCCGCCGTGCCGTCACTCGATCGCAGCGTCAGAATAGCGGCCGCGGTACGCTGGCCGAGCGCGACTCCACTCGCAAACCCGGGGGCCGCCGAGTACGGCGCGATCGCGGCGGTGTACCAGGCATTGGTGGCTGCAAGTGCGCCAGGGTTGGCGCCGGCAATTGCATCACGCAGAGCGGTGAGGACTGCGACTGCGATGTCGGCATGAGGTACAAGCGGGCCTGTATCGGCATACCGCTCGAATCTTGGCACGATCGCATTCAGCGCGTCGTGCATGGCGATCGAGGCAATAGCATATAGTCGGGCCTCGATGAACGGTGCCAGAGGTGCGCCGGGTGGAACGAGCAATGGAGCAGCAGCTACAGCCTGGGCGTTTCCGCTGAGGACCGCCTGTAATGAAGCGGCGGCGGCGCGTTGAGGCACACCTCCCGCAGTCAGCGCCGGTGCTTGAGGAACCCCCATTACCTCACTACCTGAATCAGCGTTGCACGCTGCCAGGCCCAGAATGCCAGCTACCATCGCCCTTCGGCTGATAAGAAATCTTCGCGATACCATGACCACACTCCCCTGAAGGTTTTGGTGTTTCATAGCCGCCAGGCTAGGAGGAGCGCGTGACGGAGACGTTTCCCTGGCGTTGTCCACGCGTTGGTCGCAGGCTCATTTCTAAAGAACGAGGCCATTCACCAGGAAGTAGGGCGCCAGAGTGCGGTGAACCAGACTCAGGCCGGACACACCTTCTGGGCATCGTAAGCGTGGCGCGACCCAGGCGGAACGATCTGCCCGTCCAGCGTCAACGTGTTCCCGAATCCCGATGGATTCGCGTACCAGACGTCCGCCGCCGACGCATTCAACCCGGAAAGACTGAACGTTGAATTTCGGCTGTACGGGGCGGACGCCAATCCGAGCCCGGTGGTATGACGGCTGAACGACACAAGCACATTGTTCTGGCATGACAGCGACATCGCATTCCCCGTCATGTTTACGGTTACGTCGCCGCGAAGAGCGGTGCCGGCAACAGGAAACGCGGCATCTACAATTATCGCGAACCGGTTGCCAATCAGGTCGTTGTCGAGAATCTGTACCTTCGTCACGCCGGCGACGCCCGGAGCGCCGGGACCAATCGATCCAATCCGGATTGCTGTCCCGACAGGAGTTGCCTGATGATTCCTCACTTCATTGTTGCGTATCGTAGCCTCGAGGTCCACGATCGGTGGAGGAACGTATTGCTCCACTTCCGTTGGCACAGGCAGAAGGCCCGTCGCGTTAACAAACAATCCCGGAATTCCGCCCGGTCCAGCGAGGCGATTGTCCTTCGCCTCGTACACGCCGGGTCCTGAAAGGCAGATACCGCAACTCCCGCCGCGGCCGATTAGATAGTTCCGGACGACTACTCCGGTTGATGCGCGCAGGTCTAGCGCCTCGCTGAATCCGCCCTCGAAGCGGTTGCCACGAATTACCAGGTTGGACACGCGAAGGGAGAAAATCCCATGACCTCCGGTGATCGCGTCAGTTCTGTCATTACCGGACTGAAACACAAACCCCTCGACCACCACCCCGTTACCCTTCGGTCCCTCCGGGTGCCCATTGACTACAACAATGGGCTCTGCCCGATTGTTCTGCGCAATCCCGCCAACGAATACCGTCAAAAGCCCTGAAGTGGGTGCGAGCACCGTTAGGTCCGTTCCTTCTCCGGCCCCTGTTGCTCTCATCTTTGCGTCCACCGCCATCCTGAGCGATCCGCGAAGCGTAATGTCCGGCATGTCGAGCATAAGTGGAAAACGTTCGAGCGACTGATCCGTGGTGTCTCGCACGCTTCCCAGATATATGCCCGGTGCGACGTCGATCGTGATGCGGCAAGCCGCGGTGGAAGTCTCGCTGCGTGCAGCCCTCGTCGCGCGCGCCGTCGCTATCGCATCAGTAATGCGCACGAAATGCACTGAGTCGCCGACAACACTCGAGTTCCGGTCGACTAAGAGGCGGACGGGGTAGTCGCCGTGCGCTCTATGCTCCGGAAGCTCCGTCGACCGAACGTCGAGAACGTTGCCCACAGGTCCCGACACATGGCAGATCGACGCGACCGCTTCCGGGGCCAAGGGCTCATTGCTGCAGGAGAGTGCAACGCTCGGCACAAGGATGAACAGGGCAATGCGGAAACCGGTGCGTGATATTGAAAACATCGACAGCTCGCGAATGAGGTTGCGCGAATGTGTCGATGTGGCGTGAGGCAGCCGTCAGGTATCCGTTGCCCAGGTGATTCCCCCGAAATCAGTTCACCGGCATTGGGCCAACCTGCGCCATCGTAGCCTCAAAGCGGGGTGTGCCGCGTATGACATCCAGCCATGGAAGACAAGGAAGCCGGTAAAGCACAAGGTTCTTTTCGCGAAGCAGTTCATCCAGAGCCTTGTAGCCAGCGTCGAGCTTCCCTGTTTCGAAGTGGAGTCTCGTCTTCCGCAGGAGGGTTTCCGGCTGCTGCGCACGGGCCGCGACGCGCGCGCCGCTGAGCCACCTCGCCCGCCAGTAACCACTGTCACTCCGGGCGGCGGCAAGATCCGCTGAAAGCGCGACGTCCCCGGTCACCGAGGCAAGCATTTTCCAGGAGGCGATCGCATCGTCATAGAGACCGAGACGCGCGAGCGTCCTGACCTTTGCCTCGAGCGCAATGATGCTGGACGGATCGGTTGCAAGCTCCCGGTTCAATATCCCCAGTGCGACCTCGGGGCGGCCCGCGCAAAGTTCGATCGTTGCTTCTCTCTCGAGGTGAACGGCATTGAGCGGGTCGAGGCTTTGCGCGAATCGGATCGCGTCCCGAGATCTGTCCCACTGCCATGCACTTCGATATAGATGGCTTGCGATTACATAAACCTCAGGATTCCCGGGGTCTGAAGCGATTGCCTTCCGAATCAGCGCTTCACCAGCCATCAGGTTACGACTTCTCAAAGCCTGCAACATCCCCAGATTTGCCAACCCTGTCCCATCAAGGCTATCCAGTGCGAGCGCGCGCTGGGCTGCTGCTGACGATCTGCGATACGCCTCTTCGAACTCAACGCGCTGGTTGGTGGCATCGATTGCCCAAGCGGAGCTGAGGCCCGACCACGCTCTGGCGTTTGTCGCATCCTTTATTGTAGCGAGCTCGAATAACCGCCTCGCTTCGGCAAAATTCTGGACGGTCATGAGCTGATGCCAGCCCTCGAGCATCAGCCGATATGACTCTGGATCGGTCTTCCTGTCTCGACCGCGCGGAACGGCTGGCAGCGGAGTGCGAAATATTTCGCCCGCAATTGCTGCGGCGGCTTCACTTTCGATGTTCCTGATCTCCGATTCGGCGAAGCGGCGAGGCGCGATCGTTTGTTCGTCGCGGGATTCTGGATCCATCACCGCGACGTGAAGCTCGAGAAGGGATCCGCTGTTAGTCAGCCGTGTTTTCAGCAGGATTGTCGGCCCAAGCTGACGGCGGATTGCGCCGTAGTCCCCGCGCAAAGCCTTCGGCAAGTCGGCGCGGGCTCCGGACCGCACAGTCATACCTCCCATGCCTTCCAGGCGTCGCGCAATACCTTCGGCCAATCCGGCCGCGATGTAGGCCCTCGATGGATCGTTCGTCTCGTTTTCCATCGGCAGCACGACGAGAGTTCTTCCCGCCGATGTTTTGCTCAGATTGCCGGGAGTCGATTCCGAATCACGGGTGGACGCGCCACGACTTGCGGCGTAGATCACGATTACTGCTGCGGCCAATGCAGGGACAATCAACCACCGTAATCGCGACGTTCTGCCTCGAGGACGTTCCGACTCTGTAGTGACTGACGAAGCCGCGGGCAGTGCGTGCGCTTCTGCATTCGCAGACTCAGCCGCGTGCACCGGAGGCAGCGGCTCGACTGCAGGCGATCGTCGAGTCCGGATCGCTTCTACCAATGCGACAGTCTCAACAGACGGCCTGACACCGAATTCCCGTGAGACGTGGTCGCGAAAACGCTCGTAGACAGCGAAGGCCTGCGACCTGTCACCGACACGATCAAGCAGTGCGATCCATCGACGCGCGGCTACTTCGTCGTCAGGATCGATCTCTGCAGCACGTCTCGCCGCTTCGATCGCTCCTGTGAGATCGCCCGCGGACGCGCGTGCTTCCGAGAGAAGCCCTGCCGCCTTTTGTGCCTGCTCGCGCAGCCGATGGCGTTGCGCTCCGAGCCATTTCTCCCACTCTTCGGCGTCAGCAAGGTGCAATGAAGGAAGGAAGTCGCCACCATACAACAACAGAGCCTCTTCGAATCTTCCCGCGCCAATATCATCGGCCATTGCTGCCACGTCGGTAGCAATCAAAAGCGGATCGATACTGACTTCACTGTCACCCCGGCCACGGATTGCTCCCTCCGGGAGATGCTCACGAATCCGATGCAGAGCGCTGCGAAGCGCCATTCGTGCCTTGCCCTGTTCAAATTCCGGCCAGAAGGCGCCGAGCAGGGCGTCGCGGCGATGCCATGTGCCGGGGGCAGGCATCGCGATGTAAGCGAGCAGCGCGCAGTGCTTCGGCTGACGCAGCAACGCATCGACCTCGGCCCCCGACGAATCTGTCAGGCTGATGACGCCCATCATGCGCAGCGTGTACATGACCTTTATGTCTTAGAAGTCAATGCGCGCACCAAGCTGCATCCGCCATCTTGAAGCATCCTCCACCACGCCGTCGACCGTTGGCAACGCGCTGGTTCCATTCGCAGACACTACGATGTAGCGCGGGCGATTCCTGCCGGAGTCCCACCCGTCGACAGGAAGCAGCGGAGAATCCTCCCGGTTCGTCGTCTCCCTCACCACTCCCCATCTGCGGCTGATCATATTCGGAATGTTGAAGAGGTCTGCCGTGATCGTAATCCCGCGCTCGTTTCGTGACCACAATCTTGTGGTGATCCTGCCGTCGATTGCAAACGTCCATGGGTTGCGGCACGAATTGCGTGTCACGATCCGGCCGCGCTGCTGGTCGAGGCATGACTGACTCCTGATGAAATCATCGAGTATCGGCCACGTCGCGGGATCTGCAAGTGATATGTCGGCTGAATCGCGGGGAACATACGCAAGGTCATTCCGCCCCGTTCCGTCGGCGTTGGCGTCACCGCTCACCGTGAAGGCATACGGCGTCCCGGAGCTGCCTCGTGCAAACATTGACAAGGTGGTGTTCCTGCCGGCTGGGACCATCGCAAGAATCGAGAGCGTGTGGGGGATGTCCCGTCCTGAGCGGCGAAGTGTCCTGTCAGCGAGTGTCCCATCGACGGGATTGTTTCTAAGGATCACCGAGCTGATGAACCCAGTCATGCTCATGACGTCAGTTGTTCGCGACCAGCTGTATCCACCCTGAACCTGCGCACCTGAATGCCAGGTGCGCTGCGCGGAAAGCGATATTGAGGTTGAGCGGTCACGCGACACATTGCTGTAGCGATAGACCCCCGCAAACGCGACGCTGTCGAGTCTAGTGGTACGCACCAGTCCACTGGGACTGATTGTGCCGTACATCATTCGGCCTTCCGAATTGCGACCGCGTTCAACGAGGTTCACGTCGGTCACGTAGACATTGTTGCTGGAGCGCGTGTGAATCACGTCCAGCGTTGCAATGATCGAGCGACCGATGTCATGATCGATTCCGAGTGCCAGCTTGCGGGCGTTCTGGAACTTGAATCCACGGTCGAAGTAGTTGACAGACGGGCGTCCCGCTGGTGCAGTCGAATTGAGGCATGCGGATGGCAAAGCTGCGATGTCGGCAGTTGGAGTGGGGACCCCATCTGTCGAGCGGCAGATCAGCAGGCTTTGCTCTTGTCCCGTGCCGCTGTACGCCCCGGTCAGCCAGGCAAATGGAGGGCGACCCGCAAACACACCTGCGCCGCCGCGAAGCATCGTTCGCGATTTATCTCCGATGCTCCATGCAAAACCGACTCGCGGCGCAACTGTCGCGGTTAACGAGGGAAACCGCCCGTCGTACGCGGAACCGAGCTTCCCGTTAGAGGCGAGTGCTGCATTGCGGCTTGGTGACTCGAACTTCGTCACGTCGACACGAACCCCGCCTGTAATGCTGAGATTTCGGCGGGGGTACCAGAGGTCCTGCGCGTAGGCAGAGAGAAGTGCGGTCGAGTAGTCAGCAAGCGGTCCGCCGTTCGCACCGGGGAGCGCGACTTCGTAGCGTGAAGCGACTCCGCGCTCGAGATCGTCGATTGTGTCGAACGTCCACACTCCCCACGAACCGAGAAAGAAGTTGTCGCGGATCCCAAGCAGGATGTTCTGCGTTCCGATCGTGACTCGATGCGTACCACCTTGCCATGTGAGGTTGTCAGTCAGCTCCAGCATTCGTTGCGTGGTGCGGGTGCCTTGTGATGACTTTGTCGAGCCGCCTGCGAGGAACACTCCTGGCAAGTCAGCGCCGACGAGAAAAAGAGGCACACGGTTTCGGGAATTCGAGCTGATCTCCGTAGATGATATGCTTACGAGAGCTTCGTTCGCGATATGGCCGAACGCGCTCGTCGCCTTGATCCTGATGCCCGATGCATCTGTTGCGGCGACGTTGCCGCTGTTCGAGAGTTGCCATCCGTCGACGTTATTCAGGTTTCGTATCGTGCGGTTGAGCGCATCACTTCGTGCTCGCGAGAGTGTCTGCGTGATCTCAACCGCATGACCTGGCGAAGGGTACCACGAGAGTTTCACAAGGAGATTGCCATTTGGCTGACTCAACTCCGGGTTGTGTGATCCTCCAGCATCGAATCCATAACGCTCACTGAAAACACGACGCGCACGCGCGGCCGTGGCGGCACTCACTCCAGTTGCGGGTTCCTGGGCAGACGGCCCGGAGAACGATGCGGATCGGGATTGTCCTTCAGCGACGACGAAATAAAGGAGCCTGTTGGCGATGATCGGGCCTGCCGCGCTCATTCCATACTGAAGCTGATCGAACTTCGACACCGACGAGCCAGCGGTGTCGGTGCCAACAAGATCTGACCGTGAGTACGATGTGTAGACAGCACCGTGAAAAACATTCGATCCTGAGCGGGTCACCGCGTTGAGAAGGCCGCCTGAGAAGCCCCCGTGCCTGACGTCGAAGGGCGAAACGAGGAGCCGAATTTCCTGCAGCGCTTCGAGAGGAATCGCTCTTCCTCCCGAGCCGCCGCCGGAGACGACGTTCACTCCAAAGAGATCGTTTGCGGTTGCTCCGTCTATCTGGATACCGTTGAACCTCGAGTGTTGACCGCTGATCCACAGCGAGGCCGGGCCCGCGGCCTGCGCAGAAGCCCCGAAGATTCCAAGAAAATTGCGGTCGATCAGCGGGAATGCGTCGAGAGCCTTGCGAGATACGAATTGTGCCGGCCCGCCTGCTCCGGCGTCACGGAATTGCGAGCTGACGACAGTTACCGTCGGGAGATTCCGGCTGGCACTGAAGATGAGGTTGATGCGCAGGCGCTCGCCGATGTGAACAGCAATGCTGTCGCGACTCGCAGGCTGAAGTCCAACCGAACGGCCGACAATCCGATACCGACCGACCGGCACGTTCTGGAAAGAGTGAGTACCGCCGGAGCCGATGACCGCCCGGCGGATCGCACCCGTTTCAATTTCCGTGATGGTTATGTCGACGCTGTTTACCTGAATGCCTTCCGGCGTCGTGGCCGTGATGTCCAGCGTTGCTCCCGACAGCCCTTGGCCCGTTGCAATGGCAGGAGTGGCTGTGAGCACGGCGTAGAGGAGCAAGCCTACCCTGATGCCGGGCCGTTCGCAGCCGAAGGACATGTCCAATTTTCGGTCTCGTCACGAGGTAACACAATGGCCGCTTTGGATAAATCGCGGCTGCCTCACGGTCGGGTAACGCTTCATCCCCATCTTCCCGCTTCAAGGCAAAACGTGAGGAAGATCATGAGCCTGAACAAATCGGTGCGACTGGTGCTGACGCTTTTGATTGTCGGGTGTACGAACGACACAGGCCAGCCAACTGCACCCGCTGGTCCAGCCGACCCTATCCGTGATGCGAACGGAGCCGTTATCGTCACCTCCATCCGACAAGTTCGGGACAGTATCCTTCTCATACATGGAATACCGGCCGCTATCACGGTACAGGTTCTTGATTCGCGGAACGGCGAGGTTCGCGACCGTATCGTCACCTGGACCAGCAGTGATCAGAGCGTCGTCCAGGTCCAGGGGTCAGGCACTTGTGGTCTTCCGGAAGGCCGTGGTTGTTACCGCACTTTTCTTTATCCCGGGGCGGCCGGAATGGCGACCATTACCGCAACGGTGGATGGCGTCTCCGCTTCGGCGAGCGTGCGGGTACTCGAAAATCCCGCCTCGGGCGAAGGGAGCATAAAGGTCGAATTCGAAGTAATAGAGTTCCTCGACAATGAATACGCCCCGCTCGTAACCGTTACCGCGGCTAAGGAAACTGCGGGGCTGGAAGTCATTGCGATGACGTTCAGGGTACCGGCCTCCGGAAGGCCATATAGCTGCATTGGAAGTGTGAAACTGATTCCGGGCGGTACTGCCAGCATGTTTCGTGAGATTTACGGCGATTACCAGCTCACGTTCAGCATCCAGGGCGGTCTCGGTGCCTTCGAGGCGGCCCGAGTGTCTGTCTACACCCGGGATGCTAATGATCGATTAACTGTAACTGAAGCGTCCGCCGCGGTCGTCCAAGGAACCTGGCCCTCGACATACACCGGCGGCACTCCGCCGAATCAATGGGCGTGCAGCTGGTAGTTTGGCCATGTCAGGCCAGCGAAAGAGCAACCGCGGCGGGTCAGTAACAGGCTCAGTCGTTCAGAACGAACGTCACCTTCATCAGCACGCGGTACTCAGTGACCTGACCGTTCGCGATTACGACCTGCTGGCTCTTGATCCATGCTCCACTGACATTCTTCAGCGTCTTGTCAGCACGCGCGATGCCAGACTTGATGGCATCCTCGAAGCTCACGTTGGACGACGACTGGATCTCTGTAATTTTTGCGACTGACATGTTCACCTCTCGGGTTTTTGGAACGATATGACTCAAGATTCTACTTAACGTGAGACGAGCGATTCAGCAACGCCGTCCAGCCGTCTGGCGCCGCCCATTGATCGGTAAGGGTCTGGTAAGTATGCCCATTCCGACGTTGGCGAGCGTAGGTAAGTGCGAATAATTTCGCAGTTATGCCAGCCCGACCCGCATCGCTTCATTCCTCGCCCCTGTCCCGCCGCGAGAACCAGATACTGGACATTCTCCACTCCCGCGGCACCGCCTCGGCGGCCGACATACACCGGCTGCTCCCTGATGCCCCAGGGTACTCAACGGTGCGAAAGCTTCTCGAGATCCTCGAAGACAAGAAGATCGTAAAGCACACCGTCGAAGGCCGGCGCTTCGTATACTCTCCGGTCACTCCGCGCAGCGTCGCGACCAGATCCGCATTAAGGCACCTGCTTAACACGTTCTTCAGCGGCTCGGTCGAAGATGCTGCAGTTGCCCTCTTTGCGATGGAAGAAGGCAAGGTCGACCGCAAGATGCTCGGGCGCATTGAGCGCGAGTCACGCCGGGCCAGGGAAGAAGGGAGATGATCGAGACAGCGACTCTGCTCGGTACCGCCCTTCTTCGCGCATCGATTCTTCTCTCCGTGGCTGGGCCAGCAGCGTGCACTCATCGTCATGAAAGATCAAACTTTAGAGATCTCACGGAGCAGTGGTGCCGACGCTGCTCCTGCGTCGAGAACCGGAACCAGAAGCCTGAGCGGCTGGAATGCCGGGGCCTGGTAGTTACGGTCCAGCGAGCCGCGAAAAGAGCGCTTTAATGGAGCTCTGATGCAGCTCTGATTTCGAGAATGCAGGTTTTCCGGTCGCTCTGAGTTAGCGATGAGTATTGCTGAAGAGATTGCCGGTTCCTGATGGAGGAACAAATGAAGAATGTCATGTGCATTCTCGGGCTTACGGTCCTGATCTCATGCGATGTGTTCACCGCGCCGGAGCCCCTGGAAGTCTTCAAGCCCGCCCCGAACCGACCGCCGGGTAGCTCCTGCCCCGGGTATGCCGTACCCGACGACTGTCCGCCATTCCCGACTGGCGGAAACAACTCCATTTTCGGCTACGTGGTGGAGCGGACACCGAGTGGCACCACATTCCTCGCGAACGCGCGTGTGTGGGCGTGGGTCGACCGTGCTGATGGGACTAGCTATAGCGCGGGCAGCGTGTGGACCAATTCTGATGGGGAGTTTCGCTTCTCCCTGCTGCCCGACGCGCGGATTTTTCTTTATGCCGGAGTGGATGGCTACAATCAGCCATGCTCCTCCATAACGACCCTGACTCCGGGATTCGATCAGACGCTCATCGAGGTTGTCTCGCCGCATGAACCCGTATTCGACGCGGCACCTCCGCCTGCTTCGCTCACAGGAGTGGTGTTCGAACAAACCACTGAAGGTCGGCGTCCGATCGCTGGTGCAAGGGTCTTTGCTGAAACCGAAACCGGGGTTGTCGCGGCAACGACCACCACCGACGCGCAGGGACGGTACAGTCTGTGTCGCCTGCCAGACAGCAGGATGTTGATCACGCCGGTTTTGACGGGCTATGATATCACCGGAACAGCGGCGGCACCGGGTGCTGCTGTTACGCTCGATCTTGAAATGCGAAGGAAGTAATTCAGCAGCCCCAACATTCAACGCTGGTTCGAAAAGAGAGCCCTGCAACGGTGACACGAAAAAGGGCCCGCTGCATCACTGCAGCGGCCCCTCTATTACTCGTGGGTCATTTCAACTGCACCGTTTGCGTGCGACTGAGAACACCGTCAGTAACGGTAACCTCTGCAGCGCCGCGGACGAACTTGGCTCCGGAGACTGCCGCCGTCACCAGGAAGCTCCAGCGTCCGCCGCAAACCACGAAGCCGTTGGCGCTCCCGGAGATCTGGGCGGCATTTTTCCCCTTCCCTTGCTGGGTGACAGTCGCGGTCAACTCGGCCGATCCTGGTGCTGCGCATGAGAGGTTGCCTCCCACGGTTGCTCGCCCTGATCCGTCCACGACTCCAGTAGCATCGATCGTCGTCCACGGCGCGATTCCAAACGAGGCGCCAACCCCAATGTTGGATCCGAGCCGGATTTCCACCGAGCTCGCCGTTCCTTTTGCACCGCCTGCCCAGCCATCGAATGTCGAGCCGGCATCTGGTGTCGCCGTGAGTGTGACACGCGTTCGGATCGGGAAGCTTGCGGAGCAGGTCCCCCCCGAAGAGCTGCACGAGATTCCGGCCGGACTGCTGGTGACCGTTCCCGAGCCGAGCCCGGAAATGTCGACGGTGAGCACGGGGCCAACGAGTGGCGGAGGCGGAGCAACCTCGTATATCGGGCTCGTGCTGTTCGCCTCCGACATTACGATGACACGCTGTCCACTCGAGTTGGTAGTGCCGTCGCCCGCCCAGCCGGTCAGGACATAACCAGAGGCAGGAACGGCGGAGAGCGTCACTGACGTTCCCTCGACGAAATCAAAGCTGCAGGTTGCGCCGCAGTCGATGCCCGCGGGGCTGCTCGTGACAGTGCCGTTCCCATCATTGAACACGATGAGCTGGTGCCTCACCACCGAGAGCTGGAAAGTCGCCGTGACTGAACGCGCTGTCGTCATGCTCACGGCGCGCGTGCCGTCCTCGTTATCCGTTCCGTCGCCGGACCAGCTCACGAATTCGTAACCCTGGCTTGGAACCGCAGTCAGATTCACGCTCGTGGCGTAGTTGAAGCTGAACTGGCACGAGTTCGCCGGGCAGTCGATACCACTCGGAGAACTTGTTATCGAGCCCCCGCCGGCTGTCCCACGCGATACTGAGAGCGCGTACGTGTTGATGACAAAAACAGCCGTCACGCTCGCGTTAGCTGTCATCGTCACTGTGCGGACTCCGGGGTTACCGCTCCCGCTGCCGCTCCAACCCTGGAACGAGTATCCAGTTGCAGGTACTGCGGTCAGCTCCACGACTGAGCCTGATGCGTACGTCGCCGAGCAGCTCGTGCCGCAGTTGATGCCGCCGGTGTTGCTGGTAACTGTTCCTGACCCGACGCGACCGACCGAAAGAGTGTAGTCGACAGAAAGCTCGAAAGCACCTATGTCGCACGCGGATGGACGGAGCGTACCCCGCTGGTCCATGCCGCTCACTGGCGATGCCGCGCACGTCGCAGCGCTTCCCGCATTGACTGCCGGACTGCCGGAGAGCAAGGCCATCGTTTGCGTCGGCCCGCCGTTGGATGCGAGAGCGCCAATGAGTGGCGTGGCGCTCACGATGTTGCCGTTCACACCGTGCGTGATGTTGCTGCCGCCCGCCGTGCTGGTGAGCAGGTTGTTCGTCGTGACCTGACCAGTACCGATATCGCCGTGGATATCCGGGCCCTCGTTCGTCGCCGAATTCGAAACGACGATGTTGTTGACGAGCTGGTTCCCTGCACCGAAGCCGTTTCCGTAGGTGTACACGCCGCCACCTTGAAAGGCGACGTTGCCGGCAAGCGTGTTGTTGTAGAGGAGGATCCTTCCGGCAGCGTTTGATATCGCGCCGCCGAGGGTATTGGTCGACCCGTTCGCTGTGAATGTGCTGTTGGCGACGGTGAGAGTTCCGGATCCGTCGTTGGCAATGCCGCCACCGCCGGTGTTGCCGTTGAACAGTGTACGCGTGACCACTGCCACGCCGCCGTTGTGGATGCCGCCGCCGCTTGACGCGCTGCCTCCGGATATCGAGCTGGTCGTGAGCGCGATTGAAGAACCATCGGCGACTGAGATTGCGCCACCTCTGCCCGCGACCGTGTTGTCGGTGAACGTGCTACCGGCGATCGTCGTGCTGTAAACATTGATCGCCGCGATGGCGCCCCCTTCATTTGATTCGTTGTCGTGAAAGGTGCTGTTGTTGACGATGAGAGTGCCCAGGTTCGCGATCGCACCGCCGCGACCGCCTTCGGATCCGTCGAGCGCTGTCTTCGCGGTGTTGCCGGTGAAAGTGGAGCTGGTCACCGTCAATGCCCCGTAGTTGACTATTGCCCCGCCATCTCCCGTACCTGGGTCGTTGTCCTTCTGGATTACATGGTTGTTGCTGAAATTGACGTTCGTGACGGTAAGCGTGGCGTGATTCAGGATGCCTGCGCCAATTGCGACTCTGTCGGCGAGAACCGTCGCGCTCCCGCCGTCGGCGATCGTGAGGTTGTTCAGCGACACAGTTATAGTAGGCGCACCGAACACGCCGGCCTGCATCACCCGCTTGTTGGCGGCACCAGACAGAACGAGCGTTCCGCTTGCCGGACCATTGACCGTCAGGTTCTTGTCGATGAGCAGGCTGCTCGCGAGAGTGATCGTCCCCGTCGCCGTGACGTCGATGACGTCCCCGGGGGATGCGTCGGCAATTGCCTGACGAAGCGAGCCGGGCCCGGCATCGTTCGTATTGGAGACGGTCGCAACTGACATCGCGACGATGTTCCGCGCCAATGTCGCGTCAGGTGATGTGGGCAGGTCGGCGATGCAACCACCGAGCGCGAGTGGGATGAGAGCCACAAACGTCCGGATTCCACGGGATGTGCTGATTCTAATGATGCTTCGAGCATCGATGACGGATGCGAGCGCGGATCGGATCATGGTGGTTTACAGTTGGCGGTTTGCGCACTTCCTGCCCCTGCGGCCGGGATATGCGTTGAGCGGCGCCGACGATACCTCCCAGCGCTTCCCCTCACCTAGCCTCCACGTTGCGAATGGATTGACTCCAGGTTGCCAGTGGATGGGGACACCATCAGGGCACACGGATCATCGACCGTCAATCCGGACGAGCAGCTCGAGGGCAGATCTCACGACCGTCCGCGCGTCAAAGGGGGTGACGATGTACCCGCGGGGCTGATTCGAGCCGGGATCATTCAGGCGCTCGTGAGCGCCCGGGCGTTCGTCCAGCACCAGCAACCGCGGGATCCCGTCAGGAAGCCAGTCACCGCGATCGCCATTCACAGCATCGTATACAATAAGATCGGGAGGCATTCGGGCGGCGGCTTCGAGAATCTGCACGCGCGGAATCCGGCGGAGGCAATCCTCGAGATATGTCCGCATGTTCTCGTCGGCTGTAACGACGAGCACCCGCCGCGGCTGACCTGCCTGCTCGATCTCCTGAGCACCGGGCGCGACCGGGTCATCTTCGACGAACATGTCAAGCTCGAGACGAACGTGCTCGGACGGTTTTCTGTCCTCCATGGGTCTCCGGGGGCTTGGAGTCGTGAGCAGAATACCCGACCCCCGGAGAAGAGCGTTATCTCACACGTTGCAGTTATGTGTGCATTGCGTTGCGCGACTCACGATAAGCAGATGGAGTCAAACCATACGCTGCGCGGAACACCCGGCAGAAGTGCGACACGCTGTTGAACCCAGATCCATACGCCACCTCGGCGACCATCGCGTTGTCTTCGTTGAGCAATGTGGCCGCGCGCTCCAGTCTCAATCGCCGCAGGAGATCGGAAGGCGTCTCTCCAAGGACTTCGCGAGTCCTGCGGAAGAGGTGAGATCGATCCTGGAACACCGCTGACGCCAGCTCGATGACTCCGAAATCCGGATTGGAGAGATTCGATTCGATCGCCGTCGTCAGCCGCTCGACGAACTCCCGGTCGGACGGAGCCAGCGGATCGGGCGACGTCACTACCTTCAGCCCGCCCGCTGAGTAACGCTCCCTAAGCCGGCGACGTGATGATATGAGGTTGTCGACACGCGCCTCGAGCTCACGCATGTCGAACGGCTTCACGATATAATCGTCGGCGCCCCGCCCCAGCCCCGCGATTCGCTGCTCCGACTCGGCCTGCGCGGTGAGAAGAATCACCGGGATGAAATCCGTCTCCGGGCTCCCGCGCAGCGCGGCGCAAAATGTATGGCCGTCCATGCCCGGCATCATCACGTCGCTGATGACGAGATCCGGAATCAGTTCCGTCGCCCGGCGCAGCGCGTCCGCCCCATCCGATGCCTCGACGATACGGTAGCGCGACTCGAATCGCCCCCGAACGTACTCGCGGAGATCGGCGTTGTCGTCGACTACGAGAAGCATGGGAACATCTTCGTTTTGTCCGGGCCCCGCACCGTTACCATACGCCGCGTCGCGTGATACCGGGACCGACTCGATATCGATCATGCTCCCGTCGGGAAGTGTCGGTCTCTCCATTGCCGGCGCATCCACTACCTGATCATCAGCGAGGTGAGCCTTTCCAAGTGGAATCGAAAACGTGAAGGTGGCTCCTCCGCCCGGTCCGCTCTCCACGTCGATCGTTCCGCCATGCAGCTCGGCGAGCTCGCGGGCGAGCGCAAGGCCAATTCCGGTGCCCGGCTGCGCACGTGTGTTCGTCTCGTCCACCTGGTAGAAGCGGTCGAAGATGTGCGGCATGTGCTCCGGCGGAATTCCGGGACCCGAGTCCGAAACCTGAACGCGCGCGCGGTCCGCTGACTGGCCGACCGCCACGAGAATCCCGCCGCGCTCCGGTGTGAACTTGAATGCGTTAGAAAGGAGATTCGCGAGCAGCTTCTCGAGCGCGTCCGGGTCGAACCAAACAACGACTTCATCGGGTGCATCAACCTGGAAGTTGATCTGCTTTCGCTCGGCGATTGCTTCGAATGCCGAGGCGATGCCGCGCACGAATGCCACGAGATCGCCGCGTCGTGCTCGGAGGTGTGTTCCGCCCGCCTCGAGCTTCGAGACGTCGAGAATCTGGTTCACGAGGCGGAACAGCCGCCGCGCGTTCCGCAGCGCCATGTCAATGCGTGAGACCGCATCGTGACTGGCAAGCGCGGGCACAGTCGACTCAGCGAGCTGAGCGCGTACGTCCTCGAGCGGGCCGATCGTGAGCGTGAGGGGAGTCCTGAGCTCGTGCGACACGTTGGCGAAGAAGCGTGTCTTGGCGCGGTCGAGCTCCTGAAGCTGACCTGCCTGCGTTTCGAGCTGCGCGTTCTGGTTTGCGAGCAGTGCTTCGCGTTGTCGCAACTCGGCGGTTCGGTCATCCACGCGCTTCTGAAGCTCGACTGCGATCGTGCGGAGCCGGGCAAGGCGCCATCTCACTGCTGCCCACACGAGCAACGCGAGGGCGAGCGCGACGAGGAGGATGAAGGTGCGCGTCTCGAAGAAACGCGGAACGACGCGAATGCGAACCGGCGTCGATGCCGTCGTCCAGACATCCTGGCCGTTTGTCGCTGCGACATCGAAGTGATAGTTGCCTGGCGGCACACGGGTGTATGTGGCCGAGCGGCGCGTGTCGGCGTCTACCCAGTTTTCGTCGTAGGGCGAGAGGCGGTACCGAAACCGAACGTTCTCGGGATCACTGAAGCTGAGCGCGGTGAACTCGAAGTGCAGGTCCCGCCGGTCGGGCGTGACTTCGACGACGCCGGCTTCGTGACGAATCGGCGCGTCGCCGGCGATCACGTTCTCGACGAGAACGTTTGGCCTTACGATGCTGCTTTCAACTCGCGCTGGATCCACGACTGCGACGCCTTCCTGTGTAGCGAACCACAGTCTTCCGTCGTCACTGCGCGCTGCCGCCGGTTGGCTGCCGCCGTTCGCTTCGCGGTTGAGAAGTCCGTGGCGTTCTGTGTAGCCGGTGGACCTCACGCGTGCGATTCGCTTGTCAATGAATGCGTTGAGCTCGTCGCGCCGCACCCAGAAGATTCCGCGATTTGTGCTCATCCATAGCCGCCCGCTCGCATCCTCGAGGATCGCATGTATGCCATCGTCGAATAGTCCATCGCTCGCCTGGACAATTGAGATGCGCCCGCGCGACTGCGCTGTGTTCCAGTCGCGCGGGTCGAGGCGTGCAATTCCTTTTCCTTCCGTTCCAATCCAGAGCCAACCATCCGCGTCCAGATGCAGGGCCCTCACCAGATCGCTCGGCAATCCCTGCGCGGTCGTGACGTGGATGAAGCTGCCGTTGTGGTAGCGCGATATGCCGCCGCCGTTCGTCGCCATCCACAAGGCGCCGTCTGGTGTGCGCAGAATCGCGCGAACGTTGTTGCGTGGCGCTCCGTCGCTTTCCTGGAGCCTGAGCCACGCGCCGTCGTGAAGCCGGTGCAATCCGAAGCTCGTGCCGATCCAGACCGTGCCGTCGTCGTCTTCGTGGGTTGCGTAGATCTGCGCATTCGGGAGACCCGCGAGTGGCTTGCAGCGCACAGTCGGCAGTGAGCATGGAACTGCGGCGATCCATACGCGGCCGCGAGAATCCTCGAGGACGGAGGTTGCCCACGGCGGAACGCCCCCGGCATGAGGGAAAAGCGTCGCGGTTCCGTCGCTGTGGATCCTGCTCATACCCTCGCTCCACGAGCCTGCCCAGACTCCCCCGGATCGCGATCGCGCGACCGAGTAGATGTTGTTAGACCCGCGCCCGAGCATTGTGTACACATCGAAAAGGGCTGGTTTGAGCTGGTGAAGGCCCGCCGCGGTTGTCCCGAACCATGCGCTTCCTTCATGGTCGATCGCGATCGACGTGACCGTCATGCCGAATCCGGCGTTCGCGGGTTTCCGGTAGGCGAGGCGTCCATCAACCCGGATTTCGCCGGCTGCTGCAGACCACCGGCGACCGTCCCGTCCTGTTGCATGCAGGCGCAGGTTCGGTCCTGCGTGAAGTTGTCCCGGTCGCGGGCCCTCGAGAATCGTGAACGTTCCGTTCGCGAATGAGAGTCGATGACCTTGTTCGGTTATCGTGATGATGGAGCCATTGTCTCCTTCCATGACATCGACGATCCGGTTGCTCGGCAGTCCCTTGCTGTTGCCGGTGTTGAACGTCGTGAAGCGAACGCCGTCGAACCTGACCAGGCCGTCGAACGTTGCGAGCCAGATGTAACCCGACCGGCTCTGGATTACCTGGGATATGGAGTTGACCGGAAGCCCGTCGGTCGCCGTCCAGGATTCGAGGACGAAGCCCGGCTGTACGCCGTTTTCGCCAGGCCGTATGGATGGCTGTGCGGCGGCGAGCTCTGTCAAAAGGAAGGGGATGGCCCAGCAGCACCGCAGCATCATCGTACGGCAATGATCGCGATGGCGGCGTCAGCGTGCAACGTTTTGTCGTATTACGCTGGGAGAACCCAACCCGCGTGCAAAGTCGCGGTGGTCCCCCGAACTGCGGTCGTCGGGGAGGGTTCTGGCCGCAGAGCCGAAGACACTGGGCGCAGCGGCGGAATACACACCCACTGATTCGTCGGCGTTTTCGGAGTTGAGTGCAGCAATATTTGAAGGCCTGAGATAGCGTGCGCGCACGTCGAGCGCTGCGGAGTTGATCGTATTGGTGGCTTCAGCCGCAGGGCGAACTGACTGTTTCGTTGATAGGGTTGCTCGAGAGATTTAGTGTCGCAGTCTCTCTCCAGTACGTGTGCGGCAAAGATCGCTGATTTTGCCGAGAACATTTTCGGCGAGCCGATGCTCGAGGTGCACCGTGGTGTAAAGGACAGCGCGCGCGCGGTGTACGGATCGAAGAATTCGTCAAGGACGCCTGAGCAGATCGCAAAAATCCGGGACATTCTCCAGCGGGCGGCAAAAGAGATCGACGAAGCGTGACCTGAACGGTGAGCGGTCGCGCTATGCAGGTATCCGCCATATCTTGTGCCACGACCGAAGCGCCATCAGGCAGCGGGTTCACGGCTTTCCCTGCGACTTGCCAACTCAACTTCTCGAACAGCTCGCCGCTACACTCGCCGACCGGTACCGGATAGAGCGCGAGCTCGGATCTGGCGGAATGGCCACGGTCTATCTCGCGCACGATGTGCGGCACGACCGCAAGGTCGCTGTCAAGGTTCTGAAGCCCGAGCTCGCGGCAGTCATCGGCGCCGCGCGCTTCCTGGCAGAGATCAAGACCACAGCCAATCTCCAGCATCCGCACATCCTTCCGCTTCACGATTCAGGAGAAGTAGCAGGCACAGTCTTCTACGTGATGCCGTTCATCGACGGCGAAACTCTGCGCGACCGGCTCACGCGTGAGAAGCAGCTTCCAATTGCGATAGCAGTTCGCATCGCGACCGAGGTAGCTGACGCACTGCATTACGCGCACTCGCATGGCGTAATCCATCGCGACATCAAGCCCGAGAACATTCTCCTTCAGAACGGGCACGCGCTCGTCGCCGACTTCGGCATCGCGCTCGCCGCCAGCAGCGCCGGCTCCCGCATGACCGAGACCGGCATGTCACTCGGCACACCACACTACATGGCGCCCGAGCAGGCGATGGGCGAGCGCGATCTCGATGCGCGCACCGATGTCTACGCGCTCGGCGCAGTGCTGTACGAGATGCTGACTGGTCAGCCTCCATTCACCGGTCCGACTGCGCAGGCAATCGTCGCGAAGGTGATAACTGAAAAGCCAACTCCCATCTCGAAGCTGAGAAGCAGTGTCGGGGACGATCTCGAGAGCGCGATTCTCACCGCGCTGGAGAAACTGCCTGCCGATCGATTCGACTCGGCCGCCGCTTTCGCAGCGGCAATTGGCGATGAGCCCGGCACTGCACCCCGGCGCGCGCAGCGACGTAAGAAGCCTGAGGCGTTTCCGTGGAGAACGCTCAGTTTCGTCCTCGCAGGTGTGACCGCGTTGTCGATCGCAGCTGCTGCGTGGGCGATGATGTCCAGTGACAGTCAGTATGCCGGACCTGCTTCATACGATGCAGCGCTTCCCGACAGCGCACTGATGAGCTTCGGTGCTGCGGCGCAATCAGGTTATGGCGTTCCTTTCACCGATCTCTCCATCTCACCGGACGGCGCGTTCGCCGTGTACACGTCATCGCGCGGTGACAGCACCTCCCTATGGTATAGGAGCCTGCGTGATGGAGCTTCACATCGGATCGCTGGCACCGAAGGTGGGACCCTTCCGGCGATTTCACCCGATGGGCAGCAGATAGCGTTTCTTAGAGTCGACCAGGTGATGGTCGCGCCAATCGGCGGGGGAACTCCGAAGCAGCTCATGGTCGCCGCAATTCCGGCGCAGATCGATTGGGATTCTCCAACGAGACTTGTCGTCATCCACACCGACGGCACGCGCCTGACGATGGTGGATCCCGAGGCGGGCCCCGTAAGTGACCGAACGATTCCCCGGTGCCAGTTCGCGAGATGGATCAGGAGCCGGGGTGAGATCGCCTGCTCGGGAAACGCAGGTACCGGATACGTGGTGAATCCTGCCAGTCCGGCGCCGGAGAACCTGCGTGTGAGAAATGCCGACGGATCTCCCGGCGCTGTGATGCAGGGCTCGGACTTCCGGATAGTCGACGACAAGTATGTAGTCTATCTCTCGCAGGATGGGGAGATCAACGCGGCGACGTTCGATCTCGAGAAGCGACTTGTCGGAAGGGGCGTGCCTCTGGTTGCTGGCATTCGCCGGGAGAATTCGGGCGATGGACAGTTCGACATCTCCGCATCAGGCGATCTCGTGTACGCGCCCGGGGCGAACGCCGAGTTCGGTTCGCTAGCCGTAGTGAGACCGAATGTTGCACCCGAAGCACTTCCTGTTGCACCTGCAACCTTCCAGCGTTTCGATCTCAGCAGGGACAGGCGATGGCTTGCGGCGGTCGTACAGGCGAAAGGGATTCAGGAGCTTCGGATCTATAACCTTCGCGACGGGCAGAGCTTCGTCTGGCTGCGAGGGCTGCTCATT
>JBBREF010000024.1:0-33579 GCA_038203205.1 Gemmatimonadales bacterium
AGCGACAGGAACTTCGTTAACCGTGCCACTGTATAGCGTTAGATGGAGGTCCGCCTGGTCGGGGGACACGGTCATGTTCCCGCTATCGGCATAAATTGTCCGCCGCCGCGTGGCATCGCCCATGTCGTAGATGGTGATGTCGCGCATCAGGTTGCTTACACGGGATATCCTTGCCGCGCGAAGATACAGCTTTCCTGGACTCACTTCATTGATTGTCTGCTCGCGCAATGCAAATGTCGGTTTCTTCTGGGCGATATCCCCCTGAAGCGAGCGAAGCCTGTGGTTTGCCCGCGGAAGAACCTGGTCGTTGAACAGGACCATAAAGACGGTGACACCCGCCGCTGCGAAAAGCACAGGCGTCAATACGTTGCGGAGACTGATGCCGCTCGCCTTCATCGCGGTCAGCTCGTTCTCGGACGCCAGGCGGCTGAAAGCGTAGAGAGTCGCGACGAGCACGGCCATGGGCAGGGACAGCGCCACAGTAAGCGGCAGCGAAAGCACGAGAAACTCGCCGATGATACTCCACGGAAGCCCTTTGCCGACAAGCTCCCCAAACCTCTTCGCGATGTATTGCAGCAACAGCAGCGAGGTCAGCGCTGTCATGGCAAATACAAGCGGTCCCAGGTGCTCCTTAAGGACGTATTTGTGGAGTATCTTCACGGGGTGAAATATACGGGGGGCCGGTGCACCTGTGACCCCGCGCCGAAGGCGCGTGCGTCACGGTCATATCTCGTACACCTGACGACGCTTTTATGGTCGCTCGCGTTCACCGCGATCGCGGCCGGGCCGGTCGCTGCCCAGGTGCAGGCCGACACAATCCGCTCGCCTGCCAGGGACACTGCCAGCAGGGACACCGCCCGAACTCCCGGAGTCGGCCTCCGCGTTGGCTCGGATTCCATGGGCATCAGGCTCCCAACGGTGCTTTCCCGCGCCGAGCGAGAGACATACAGAAGGGCAGTCGCCCAGATCGAGGCCGCCCGGGCCACCGCGTTTCAGCAGAACATGCGGTCGATTGTTCAGGCCGTCTGGGGACAAGTCGCCGCCTCGACGTTCGCTACCGCCGAGAGGCCTCCACCCTTCGCTGTTGCGCCCGCGGACCCCGCGGACAGAAAGGTCGCTGCCAAGGCTAGCGACATCATTGCAGAGCATTCGGACCTTTCGCTCCAGCTCAACGCAAGGATGGAGCTTCGCGCCGAGCGCAATCTGAATGAGCGCTGTGCGGTAAGCGGCTTCGTGCAGCCAGTCTTCGACTGCCAGAGCAGCTTCCTTCCGATCCTCGACTTCCAGTTCAACGCGAAATCAGGCGGTGTCGTCGCCGACCGCGTTCACGTCGACGTCGACTACGACACGCAGCGGGAATTCGACGGATCCAACAACATATCGGTGCAGTACGAAGGGAAAGGGAACGAGCTGATCCAGCGTGTCGAGCTTGGCAACGTCACCTTCCAGCCGCCGGTGTCGCACTTCATCACGGCAGGAATTCCGAGCGGTAACTATGGTCTCCAGGCAATCGCGCGCGTTGGATCTGCTCGCGTTCGGGGAATCATCGCCCAGCAGAAAGGCAACATCGTGAGCGACAGAGTCTTCACTGTAGGCGATCGCACTCTCTCGGCGGTGGACCGCAGGATCGAAGATCATCAGTTCGAACCGCGCCGCTTCTTCTTCACAGTTCCGCCGCGCGCACTGGCCTCATATCCGAATATCGACATCCTCGATAGTCGCAGGATGGAGCAGCTTGCAATGTCGCTGCCCGACACGCTGCGACCGACTCGCGTCTTTCTCTACCGGCTCCTCATCGGAGGCCAGCCTCCCAATCCAAGCGGTCCCCAGTTCCGCTTACTGGGGGATCCGCGCTCGCGTCGCGGTCCAGTGTACGAGAGACTTCGCGAAGGAATCGATTACTACGTCGATCCGTCGCAACTGTGGATCGCGCTCGTGCGACCATTGTCGCTCAACAACGAGCGGCTCGTGCTCGCATACCGGGTTCGCATTAACGGTCGTGACACCATTCATGTCTCGACAGGCGGAACGCCGGATCTCGAGTTTCGCTCGCAGACCGAGCAGTTTGCAAACCTTCTCTGGGACCCGCAGGTCACGCCGCAGGACCCTGCCTTTGAGCGGGAAATTCGCAGCATATATCGTGTTGGCGGGCCGGAGGTGCGGCGTCAGAGCGTCGTCGTGAAGGTCGTGACGGGAACGAGCGACGATCAGGAAAAGGCCGTCGAAAGCGGGCCGGAGAGCGCGAACACCTACTTGCAGCTCTTCGGCCTCACTCAGCGAACGAATACATCGACGTTCGACCTCGAGAACAGGCTTTGGCCGCGGCCCGCTGATCCCAACTTCGAGCTGAGTCTCGGCGCTTCGGCGTCCCGCGTCATCAGGGACCAGTTCCTGGTTTTCCCATCGTTAAGGCCTTTCGCGAGAAACGGTCTCGCGCGGAAAGGAAATCCCTCGAACGACACGATCTATACGACGCCGTCGGAATACATAAGATCGGCTGAGCGGCCGCAATCTGTCTATCACATCAGGGTTCGCTATCAGGCTGAAGGGAGCGGTGAGGGGGGCGCTCTCATGCTTGGCGCGATTCAGGTACGACCCAATTCCGAGCGTCTGCTGATCGACGGCATCCCGCTCGTGAGAGGCGCCGACTACACGGTGGACTATGACCTCGGCCGCGTGACGTTCCTCAGGCCGGATACTCTTTTCCCGCGCCCGCGGCAGATCACTGCGCAGTTCGAGGAAAATCCTGTTTTCGCGCAGTCACCGACGTCGATATTCGGGGCTACCGCGGAGATCCCGTTCGAGAAAGGCAGCCTCAACTTCACGGCGATCTCCCAGAGCCAGAACACAACGTTCAACAGGCCGCCGCTTGGGCTCGAGCCATCCGCGTCCTTTGTCGCCGGCGTGACCGGGGAATTCACGTTCGATGCGTCGCCGCTGACAGCATTGGTATCGAGGCTGCCATTTGGCGAAACGACGGTGCCATCGCGAATCAATTTGTCCGGGGAATTTGCCGCAAGCAGGCCAAAACCCAACGAGGCAGGGCAAGCCTACCTCGAATCATTCGAGGGAACGGGTGGCATTCTCGTTCCGCTGGAAGAGACCGAATGGTATTACAGCAGCCAGCCTGCGCTGGGCAGAACGCTGCTCGCGAGAGTTGGCGCCGACGCCCTGGAGCTCAACCGCGCGTCGACGATGGCGTGGCAAAGCGATGGACTCGATGCGCGCGGCAGTGCCGTTCGTCCCCGCATCGAAGACATCGATCCACTGACGAACATCATCGGGACCGGGCTGTCACGGCCCGAACCGTTGCTTTGGATGACGCTCTATCCTCTCGCTGTCGGAGGGCTCCGAAGTGACGGCGTGTTCAAGTGGGCGGTGCGCAACACATTGCCGGGTCGCCGGTGGCGTTCAATCAGGACTCCTCTGGGGCCGACCGGCGCTGACTTATCTCGAATAGAGAACATCGAGTTCTGGGCTCAGATTCCGGTTTCACCTTCGCGGCGTTCCCGGAATCCGATACTTGTGCTGGATTTCGGTGACATCTCCGAAAACTCCGTGGCGTTCGGCCCTGACACGCTGACGGTCAGAAGGCCACCGGGCTCGGCTGAAGCACGCGACACCACGTTTGCCGGCAAGCGCCTTCAGGGCTTTGACCGGCTCGACAGCGAGCGCGATCCTTTCTCCCGCGCGTTCAATGTTGGCGTCAACGATCGGGGGATTGCCGGCGATCTCGTCGGCGCCATTACTGTGGTCAACGACACACTTCCCGGACTGCCCCCTCAGTTCGAAACACTCGGCAACTTCGCGACGTGCAGGAACGGTTACTCGCTGATCAGGCTGCTTGGGGATTCACGGACTACCTGCACGGTTACCAACAACCGTCTCGACGAAGAGGACCTCGACGGTGACAACGTCCTCAATTTCACTAGCGCTGAACGCGAGTCCGAGCAGCTGCGGCGCTACATCGTGAATCTTGCCGACACCACGACATATACGCGACGCGGACGCTGCGGCCCGAGCGTGCGAACTGTCGTCGGTCCTGAGCCAGAGGAGCGCTGCTGGGTCCTGATTCGTGTTCCCTTCAGGACTGCGGATGATTCACTTGGCACACCGTTGCTGCGCCGAATGCGCGCGCTTCGTGTCACAATGATCTCGGGACTCGGGGCATCGGACGGCGATTTTACGCAGGTTCCGATCGCGCGGCTGCGTCTCACGGGGGCTCCGTGGCTCAAGCGCAACGATGCATCACTCCGCGGGATCGCTGCCGAGGCACCTGGCGGCGGGTTCGTGAACGCTGGAGTTATCGGCACGCAGGATCGCGGTCTCGCCAGCGGAGTGAGCTACGAATCTCCCCCCGGAGTTGTCGATGAGCCTGACACAAAGCGGAGCAACTTTCAAACGAACCGCGTGCAGATCAACGAGCGGTCGCTGAGGTTGACTGCTGGCGACCTCGACCGGTTCGATCGCGCCGAGGCGTATTTTCGTTTTCCTGAAGGTGAGAAGAACTTCATGGCCTATAAGGAACTTCGCCTGTGGGCGCGCGGTGTTCGAAACGGCTGGGGTGAAAACGGAGACCTGCAATTTTATGTGAAAGTCGGTCGCGACCCGAACAATTTTTATTTCTTCCGTACGCCGCTCAATGGTGGAGCTGACAGGTCTGCCTGGCTGCCAGAGGTAAAAGTCGATTTCGAGAAACTCTTTGGCCTGCGCGCTGAGATCCAGAATGCGTATCTACAGGGCCGCGCGCGCAATTCATGCACCGGGCTCGACTCTATCCTGATTGCAAACACGCCGCTGCCGCAGAGCGGGTCGCGCTACGTTGCGTGCAACGACGGATATATCGCATACACTTCTGACCCGGGCGTGACGCCGCCCAACCTCGCTGCAGTTCAGGAGCTTTCGGTGGGGATGATCCGGACTGGTGTCGGCGGTTCGTTTCGACCGATAGCGCCGGGTGACACACTCGAGCTGTGGGTTGATGATATCAGGCTCGGAGGTGTCGTCGACCAGGCGGGATTTGCCGGTCATGTGGCCATGTCAGTGCTTGCGAGCGATTTTGCAGACATACGCTTCAGCATGAGCAGGCGTGATCCGCATTTCAGGCAATTGGCGGAGCAGCCGAGCTTCCTGACTGACAATACGATCAATGTCAGCTCTGCTTTTCACCTCGAGAAACTGCTGCCGCGAACATTCGGCTGGTCGATTCCGGTCAGCGTGAACTACGCGTCGTCGTCGAGTGATCCGTTGTTCGTATCACGCAGTGATGTCGAGGGTGACATCATCGAGGGGCTGAGAACTCCGAAGTCATCAGCTACGTCTGTCACGTTCGCGGTGGCACGGGCTACCCCGCTCGAACGAAGCCGGCTCGCAACGCTCCTAAACAATCTCTCGTTGGCGGGAACGTATACGTCCGGGAACGCGCGCACTGAGTACGAGGACGGTCGCGCAAGCAATCTCACCGTCGGGCTCGACTACAACATCTCCCGCGCACTTCTGCCGGAGCTTTCGCGTTGGGCACCGGCCGAGCTGCATCTTACCAGCGTATACTCGCGTGGAGACGACAGGCGGTTCGTGTTCCTGAAGCCTGCAGAGGCGCGCGACGACATTCCTCGGCGGATTGCCGGCCTCACGAGCACCTGGCGCAACGGAACTTCGTTTCAGCTCCGGCCGTCGCGAGCTTTCTCCGGTCGTCTCGACATCAATTCGGTTCGGGATCTTCGCGGATATGGAGACGACACTCCGTTCGGCGTAATCACCGGCAGCGATCGCGTGAGGATACTTGGTGCCGATGCAGGGCTCGAGCGGGAGCGCGAGATGCAGGCGGGTTTAAACTTCACTCCGCAGTTTTCCGCGTGGTTCAGGCCGCGAGTGGATTTTGGAAGCTCCTACAACATGCTGCGTGATCCGAACACGTTGAGTTTTCTTCGGCTTCAGGATTCGGCCGCCGGGCTCAGGTTGCCAAGGCGACTGGGAAGCACGCAGACGACTACGGCGGGAGTGACTCTTGATCTGCCGCGGGCAGCAAAGCTCTACATCGACAGCGCGACCTGGTTCCATCGGTTTCTGACTGCCATGCAGCCGATCGACGTCAACTACAATCGCAGTCTCATCTCGGTATTCGATCAGGCACCGTCAGCCGCACCCCTGTCTTATCAGCTTGCATTCGGCAACATTGATCGCTTTCGCGAGATAGGCGATACCCCAGCGACGAGTGCGGGACTCATCAATCAGGTGTCGGCAAACCATACGATCTCATTGCCGTTCGGAATGTCGCTGGCCAACAGGTATCAGCTGATCAGCGCAAGGAACTGGACGCGGCGGCTCGACGACTCGCAGGGGATCACCGATGGTACGCAGGTTGTGTTTCCCGACTTCTCCCTCAGGTGGAGCATGAAACCTGATCGATTGAGAGGTGTTATTTCGAGCATTGGCGGGACGGCTCGCGCTGTTCAAACGAGACAGGTGAACAATCGGCAGCCCGATCGGTTCCGGCCCGCCCCTGGTACAGGCAGTCCCGATGTCGAAGCGGGAGGCGAGGAGATTACCACCATCACGGATCGCGGTGAAACTCTTCTCCGAAGTTTCCCGGCGAACCTTTCTATTGTATTCGCCGGGCAGAGACCACTTTCGGCGAGCCTTGGTTTCGCCTATTCGGAGCGTCGTGAGCGGAGGCCTGGACTGAGCTCGCGAAGCGGCAACAACGACATCAGTGTAGAGTTGGCAAAGCCGTGGTCGGTTCCGCCCGACTGGAAGCTTCGGAGTGACATCAGGACCCGCGTGAGCTATCAGGACACCCACGGGGATAACTTCGTATTGAATCCCCTGGCAGTCAGCCGCGAGAGCAGGCTCACCGACAACGGGCGAAGGGCGTTCAGCTTCAGTGCCGACACCGATGTCGCGGAGAATCTCACGTCGAGCTTCGTGTACTCGCGTGTGGTCAGCTTCGACGAGAATCTGAACCGGCGCTTTACGCAGACTGTGCTGAGTGCTGTGCTGCAGCTTCAGTTCTTCGGTGGGGAGTTGAAGTGATCGCCGCATCAGACAACCAAAAGGGACACATGTCACGACACGTTCGATGGATTCTCGCCGGCGTACTGGTAATCACAGCGGGATGCAACCGCGAGCCGGAAGCAGGGAAATTTGACGGAGAGGCAGCGCTTCGGTACGCGAAGGCGCAGGTGGACTTCGGCCCGCGGGTTCCCGGAACGCCGGCTGCGCAGCGCGCAGGCGACTGGATCATAGAGCAGATGCGTGCGCGCGCCGACACAGTCATCGTGCAGACGTGGACGCATATGACGCTGGACGGCGTGGCGCTGCCGATGCGTAATATCATTGCGCGATTCCGGCCTGACGCGACCGACAGAATTCTCTATGTAACTCACTGGGACTCGCGTCCGAAGAGTGATCAGGCGGAGAATCTTGCAGACCAGCAGCTACCCGTGCCCGGAGCGAACGACGGCGCGTCAGGGGTCGGACTTTTCATTGCACTCGGCGATGCCTTGAAAAATGCGCCACCGGCATTCGGAGTCGATCTAGTATTTGTCGACGGTGAAGACTGGGGCGATTTTGGCGGCAACCTCGAGGACGTCCTGATAGGTTCGACTTACTTCTCGAAGAACCCGCCAGACTCGGTTTATCGCCCGATTTTTGGTGTTGTGTGGGATATGATCGGCGACAAGGATCTTCGCATCTCAAAGGAGGGATACTCAGTCCAGGGGGCTCCCGAGGTGGTAGAGAGAGTCTGGCGAACTGCGGCAGAGCTGGGGCACGACGATGTATTCGTTTCCGAGGAGATTGGCGGTATCTCCGACGACCACGTCCCTTTGCTTCGGGCCGGCATGCGGGTCATCGATGTCATCGATATAGAGTATCCACATCATCATCGGCCAACCGATACAATCGACAAGATTTCGGCGAGGTCACTATCGATTGTTGGCGAGGTGGCGGAGGCGCTGCTTCGCTAACGATTCGCTTTGGAACTACGGCAACAAAAAGGGGGGAGTGGTCGCGAGTGGTCGCGAGTTGCGTGAGGGACCGTCCGCCAGACGGGATATTGTCCCGCAATGCTTCCATTTTCTGTTTTTTTGTTCCTGTAACTGCGCAGTTACCCCAAATTGTCTATTCCGGACTAGCCGGAACCTTGCCGGCATGGTGAGAGGCCCTCACGTAACTCACGACCACTCGCGCCACTCCCCCTTTTTGTTGCAGTTCCGCAGTGAGAGAAACCGGACGACTGCCGCGCGAAATCGGTTATGGGAAGCGTGATCTGATGACGGCGGCCCACTGTCGGGTCATACCTTCGGATCATGGGAACCCCCGGCGAACGAAAGGCCCTCCTTTTCCTGAGCGGAGTGATGCTGCTCGGCGGGAGCGTTCGTGTCGCGCGGGCGGTCTCGGGACCCGAAGACGTCGACGAAAAGGCCCGGACGGCCCTCGAACGACAGATCTCCGTTGTCGACTCGGTCCGCAAGCACGGTAAGCAAAAAGCCAAGGGCCGCCGTTCGAAAAAAACGCCGGAAATCATCGCGCCGGCGATCGTCGATCTCGATGTTGCATCAGCCGGTGAAATCGAGACCCTCAGATACATCGGGCCGGCACTCGCGAAACGCATAGTTGCCGATCGCGACAGCCTTGGACCATTTGGGAGCCTTAATGGATTTCAGCGTGTAAAGGGCATCGGACCGAAGCTCGCTGCCCGGCTCGACTCCACGGTAACCTTTTCGCTTTACCCGCGTCCTTCCTTTACAGAAACTGCGGGGTCTGCCGATCAGCCACCGGGCAGGCGGAGATCCCGTCGGGGGGACAGCACGAAGTGACAGCACCTGCCGTAATCTCCGAGCGAATCGGGGACCTGCTCGTCCGCGAAGGACTCATTTCGCGAGAGCAGCTTAACATCGCTCTCCAGGAACAGACAGAAAACGGAACGCGTGTAGGCTATAACCTCGTCAAACTCGGGTACGTGAAGGAAACCGAGATGACGCGGATGCTTGCGCGCCAGTACCGCATGCCGGCCGTCGATCTCGCCAACTTCGAGGTCGACCCGAAGATCGCCCGGCTCATCCCCAACGAGATGGCGACGAAGTATCTCGTCCTGCCACTCAAGCGCGATGGCCGCACCCTCACCGTCGCGATGGTCGATCCGACCGGAACGGCGGTCATAGAAGACCTGAAGTTCATCACCCGCTGCGACATCTTCCCCGTCATTGCCGGTGAGTACACGCTCCGCAACGCGATCGAGCGGTACTACGAGTCGAACGAAGCGCAGATGGAGACGCTGCTCAAGGACATCTCGAAGTTCGGTGACACCGATGTCGAGATAGTCGAGCAGATAGAAGAGGACATGACGGCAGCGGCGCTTTCAATCGCCGTGCAGGATGCGCCTGTCGTCAAGCTCATCAATGCGATTCTTACCGATGCCGTCGCCCGCGGCGCTTCAGATATTCACTTCGAGTGCTTCGAACACGAGCTGCGTGTACGCTACCGCATCGACGGCGTACTTCAGGAGATCATGAAGCCGCCGCTCAAGCTGCGGTCGGCGCTCATCTCGCGCTTCAAGATCATGGCGAACCTGAACATCTCGGAACGCCGCGTGCCTCAGGATGGCCGCATCAAGCTGAAGATCCTGAGTCGCGTCATCGATTACCGCGTTTCGACGCTGCCCACACTGTTCGGTGAAAAGGTAGTGCTCCGAATCCTCGACAAGGGCAACCTTACCCTCGATCTGGGCACCTTCGGGATCGAGCCGCGAGCTCAACGCGAGATTTTCGATGCCATCGCCAACCCGTACGGCATGGTGCTGGTCACGGGGCCGACGGGATCGGGAAAAACCACGACGCTCTACTCCGCTCTCTCCAAGGTCAACCACATCAACGTCAACATCATGACGGCGGAAGACCCTGTCGAGTACAACCTGTTTGGAATCAACCAGGTGCTCGTCAGGTCGGAGATCGGAATGACATTCGCCGCGGCGCTGAGGGCGTTTCTGCGCCAGGATCCGAACATCATCATGGTCGGCGAAATTCGTGACCTCGAGACAGCGAGTATCGCCACCAAGGCCGCGCTCACCGGTCACCTGGTTCTGTCGACGCTCCACACGAACTCAGCGCCTGAAACCGTCACACGTCTTCTCGACATGGGCATCGAGAGCTTCAACGTCGCCTCGGCAATCAACCTGATCGTCGCCCAGCGCCTTGTCCCCAAAGTGTGTCTGATTTGCGCGACGAAATACGAGCCGGAAGATGCAGAGCTTGCAGTGGCCAAGGTGGACAGCAAGATGACGCTCCGCGACCTCAAGTTCAGCGACGTCGCGCTTGCCGACACAAAGCCGCGTGCAACAAAACACGCAGCGCCGTTCCTGGCGAAGGTCACGCTCGACACGCCGATCGGAGAGTTGCCCTTCTTCAAAGGCAAAGGTTGTGAGGCTTGCCAGGGCACGGGCTTCAAGGGCCGACAGGGTCTCTATGAAACGATGAACATGACCCAGTCACTCAGAAAACTGATCATGAAGCAGGTCGGCGCCGCTGAGATCGCCACCGCCGCGATCGCCGAAGGGATGTTGACCCTGCGGATGGATGGTTGGCTGAAGGTGATCAAAGGGATCGCTTCGCTCGATGCCGTGATCAGGGAGACCAGTATCTAATGCGCCCCCTCGTTCGTCTGAACAGCGATGACTCATAAATCGGGCAGAATAGCATGAGCGCACCTATGGCAATACCAGTCGCGCCTGAGGCGCCGAAGCAGACAATGCCGGAACCGCCTCCGCCGCACCCGATTGTCGGGCGCGCGCCGCCGGCAATGGGATTGAACCTCCGGACCCTTCTCGAAGAGATGGTCACGCTCGGCGCATCCGACCTTCATATAGTAGCGGGAGAGTCTCCCAAGCTTCGTATCGACGGCGAGATGACGAGCGCACGCTCCGGCGGGATGCTCGCTCCAAAAGACACGCTCCAGCTCGCCTACTCGGTTCTCACTGAAAACCAGAAGAAACGGTTCGAGATGGAAGACGAGCTCGACTTCTCCTTCGGAATCGCAAGCCTTGCCCGTTTCCGCGGCAACTGCTTCAGGCAGCGCGGCTGCGTGTCCATGGTGATTCGTCAGATCCCGTTCTCGATCAAGACGTTCCAGGATCTTGGTCTCCCTGCGGCAATCGCCAAGATGGCCGAGAAGCCGCGCGGTCTCGTGCTCGTCACGGGTCCTACGGGTTCGGGTAAATCGACGACTCTGGCCGCGCTGATCGACAAGATCAACCGCGAGCGGAAGGGTCACATCATCACCGTCGAAGATCCGATCGAGTTCATCCACAAGCATCAGGGATGTCTCATCAACCAGCGTGAGGTTGGCACTGACACCAAGTCCTTTGCGAGTGCGCTCAAGTACGCTCTTCGTGAGGATCCTGATGTGATTCTCGTAGGCGAAATGCGCGACCTGGAGACGATTCAGGCTGCGCTGACAATTGCTGAAACTGGTCACCTTGCCTTCGCTACGCTGCACACGAATTCTGCGGCAGAAGCGATCAACCGTATCATCGACGTATTTCCTTCGCACCAGCAGTCGCAGGTTCGCGCCCAGCTCGCATTTGTGCTCGAAGGAATCGTAACGCAGTGTCTGGTTCCCAAAGCCTCCGGTCGCGGTCGCGCGATGGCTGCCGAAGTTCTCGTGGTGACGCCGGCAATCAGGGCGCTCATTCGCGACGACAAGGTTCACCAGATCTACTCGTCGATGCAGTCCGGGAAGAAGTTCGGAATGCAGACGCTCAACGATTCTCTGTATGCGCTCTACATGGGCCGCGAAATCACGCTGGAAGAAGCGCTTCGCGTCACCAACTCGCAGGACGAGTTCAATCGCATGATCGGAAAAGAGCCTGAGGCCGAGCAGAAGGCGGCGCCGGGATCGAGGCCGCTGACTGGCGGACTCGCAAAGAGATAGCTGGATCTGTCCTCCGTTCCGGCGGCCGAGAGGGGGCGCCGGCGCGGTGGATGGAATTCTTGACTTAGTAACGGAGATTCAGGATGGCGACGTTTACATATACGGCCCGCTCGTTTGCGGGCGAAATGCGAACCGCGACGCTCGAGGCGCCGTCACGCGATGACGTGATTGCGCAGCTCAGGCGCCAGCGGCTCAACGTCGTCAAGATTGATGAGGCCACGCCGAAGAAGCCGCGCGTTGGTCACATCAAGATGCGCGACATCGTCATCCTGACCCGTCAGTTCTCGACGATGATCAACGCCGGACTTCCCCTTGTCCAGGCGATGACAATTCTCTCGGAGCAGAGCGAGAACAAGACTCTGGGCGGCATCATGCGGAAGGTCGTTTTCGACGTCGAGTCGGGAAACACAGTGTCTGACGCATTGTCGAAGCACCCGAAGGCATTCTCGGGTCTTTATGTGAACATGGTTGCCGCGGGTGAGGCGGGTGGTATTCTCGACACGATCCTGATGCGGCTTGCGACGTTCATGGAAAAGAACGATGCGCTCATCAGGAAAGTCAAAGGCGCGATGATTTATCCCGGCGTGATCATGTCGGTTGCCGCGATCGCGATCACAGTGCTGCTGATCTTCGTTATTCCCGTGTTCGAGAATCTGTTTCTCTCCGCGGGCCTCGCGCTTCCCCTGCCGACCCGTATCGTGATGGGAATGTCGCGATTCCTGAAATCGTACTGGTGGATGGTACTTGGCGGCATCGGTGGAACGTTCTTCATGCTCAAGCGTTACCATGCGACCTCGAACGGTCGGCTTCAGATAGACAGGCTGTTGCTGAAGGTGCCGGTCCTGGGCGACGTTCTCAGGAAGTCTGCCGTGTCGCGGTTCACTCGTACGCTTGGTACCCTCGTCAGCTCCGGTGTGAGCATTCTCGACGGACTTGAGATCACTGCCAAGACCGCGGGTAACCGTGTTGTGCACGATGCAATCATGGAGTCACGCGCATCGATCGCCGGCGGTGACACGATTGCGCAGCCACTCAAGAAGTCAGGTGTGTTCCCGCCGATGGTCATCTCTATGATCTCTGTCGGTGAGCAGACAGGTGGACTCGACGAGATGCTGTCGAAAATTGCTGACTTCTATGATGAGGAAGTCGATGCTGCGGTGAGCAATCTTCTGTCGCTGCTCGAGCCGATCATGATCGTGTTCCTCGGTATTGTGGTCGGCGGCATGGTGGTGTCGATGTACCTGCCGATCTTCGACATGATCAACGCGGTGCAGTAACGAGTATCGTCTTGCCGCCTGGTGCCCCGTTTAGTAGGTTAAGAAGTAACAAGGGGTGCCATGGCGATCCCGCGGAGTCTTGTCTTACTGCTTGCCGGTATACTTCCACTCTCAGTGGCCGGCGCGCAAACCGTTAGTGGTACGATCGTCGAACAGACCACTGGCCTTCCCGTTCGAGGTGTGGGGGTCGTTCTTCGCGATTCAGATGCGCGCCCCAGAATGGGTGCGCTCTCTGATTCACTCGGCCGATACCGCATGACGGCTCCCGCTGGTGGCCAATACACTCTCGCGTTTTCGCGCACTGGCCTCAATACGCTTGATGGCGTTCGGGTCACCCTGCAGAAAGGGACCGACGAAGTCGTGAATGTTGCGCTTGCTCGTGGTATTACGACTCTATCCACGGTCAATGTCGTCGCCAAACCGGCGATGGACAGACCTCCGGGCAATCCTCACAAATACGATGAGTTTCTCAGGCGACGGTCGCTTGGGCTTGGTACGTTCTTAACCCGGGAACAGATTCACTCACGACCGCGCCACCAGATGCAGGAGATATTCAACGGGATTCCCGGATTGAAAGTGCGCCACAATGGAGCGCAGTGGTTCCTGCGATCGCAGCGATGCTCAGGTAGATCGATACCTGGCTTGGATGCTGGTGCGCTCGCCGGCGGGTCAGCAGGACCTGATCCGAAGCTCGAACCAAGCTTATTCATCGATGGGATCAGAGTCCGCGATATTTCCGCGCTATCGAACCTATCGCCAAGCGAGGTGGATGCGATCGAGGTCTATCAGGGCGGAGCCCAGATGCCAGCTGAAGCCAGAGGCGATGCGTGCTTTGCGATCTTTGTCTGGCTGAAAAACGGGTAAGGCCTCACGGTCTCAATACTTGAATCGATGGTGTCGAATTCACCTGCCCATGTTCGTCTAAGCTAAGAGAATTCACACATCGATCCCCGGACCCCAATGCCCGAAGTCCCGACATTTCCTGCAGAAGGCCTCAAGCTCCTCGCGTCTCTCGAGCGGAACAACTCTACCGAGTGGTTCCACCGTCACAAGGCTGAGTATGCGGGCCTGGTGCGGGACCCGATGCTTGCCCTGGTAGAGTACCTGAACGGCGAGCTTGCCCGATTCGCGCCTCGATACGTGAACACGAAAAAAAATCCGGTCAGCCGGCCAAACCGGGACACCCGGTTCTCCAGCGACAAGTCGCCTTATAAAACCGACATATCAAGCGTGTGGCCACTAAACGGAAAAGAGAAACACGAGGCCGCCGGATTCTTCCTTTCTGTCGGGCCTGACGGTGCGGAGGTTATTGCAGGTAGCTACATGCCCGGCACTCCCGAGCTCGCGCGCATCCGTAAGCATCTCGACAGTCATCACATGCAGATCGAGAAACTGCTTGGCGGCCCCGCGCTCAAGGCTCAGTTCGGAGCCCTGCAGGGCGAGCAGCTGAAAAGAATTCCACGCGGGTATCCCGACTCACATCCAGCAGCTGATCTACTGCGGCGTACGCAGCTCTACCTGCGAGGCAGGATACCAGCGCGTGAAGTGACGTCCGCAACTTTCGCGAAGACAGTCGCCGGAATGTTTCGCACCGCTACCCCGTTCGTCGCGGAAATCGACAAGGCTCTGGGCAACTGATCGGAAATTCGGTCCGCGCCCGTTGACCCATTCGAGCCGCAACACGTAGAAGTTGGACCGCGGATGTCGCGAGCGGTATGCCATCTCACGCGAGTGGCAGGACCGAATCGAAACCATACAGTTTATTTACTTTACCCGTAGTGCGCACCCGATCAGGTTTGGTGAATGTCTTCCCCACCCGGTCACGGAGTGCAGGTCACGAGAGTCGAGCTCTCGATTGGGTCGCTGGACCTGTTTCGTTTTTCCGAGTACGACCATGCATTTCCACGTCACTCCCATGAGCGTTTCACGGTTGGAGTGTTTGGCCGGCGCAACGGGAAGATCAATTTCAGACGAGGTACTTTCGCGGCAACGGAGGGAGCGATTCTCGCCGTTCCGCCAGACGAAGCGCATTCTGCTGATCCGGCGCGTCACTGCGGCTGGACCTACCGGACGCTTTATCCGTCAACCCTCATCGTCGACCTTGCACTCGAATCCACCGGGCATGCTGTCTCGCCGGTGTTCGATCGCCCGGTTATCCACGATCCTTGGCTCGCCAGGGGCTTGTTCGAGCTGCACTTGGCACTCGAGACCGCACCGCCATCTCTTGCGGCTGAGGAAAAGCTGCTCGAGCTGATCAGGACGCTCGTCGACAGGCACGGCAGCGAGAGGAATGCGGGATCTCCGGAGATTTCATCAACCGCGCTCGCGCGAGCGCGCTGCTATCTCGACGACAATTTTTCGAAGACAGTAAAGCTCGCTGAGCTTTCGTCAGTGTGCGGAATCAGTCCATTCCATATGATCCGCAGCTTCAGGGATTCTTTTGGCATGCCTCCGCATGCTTACCTGACTCAGGTTCGGGCGAATCGTGCTCGCGACATGCTGCTGACCGGTGCGGCGCTTTCATCGGTTGCATACTCCTGCGGATTCAGCGACCAGAGTCACCTTACGCGGACATTCAAGCGGATCTTCGGCATCACTCCTGGCGCCTACGTAACTGCGCGGGCCTTCTAGACTTACTTGAGGCTGGGGACTTGGCACCATCGACACCTCCTTTCCCTGCGTAGTCCAACAGGTCGATATGTAGAAAGTGGCCAGAGGTTCACGGGAAAGGGAGGCTTAGAAGTGCCATGAGTTTAGGAAGGTCACGGGGGGGTAAACCGTTTCGATTCGAAAGCAGCGCGTTTCCGCGAAGCCGCGCGACGCATTTCCACGCACCCACATTGTGATCGCTGGGTAATATGTGCCGAGGGAACCAGGCATGCAGATGCTCGACGCATTCTTTCGGACGGCCATGGGGGATTTGAACGCTGTATCCGGCAGCGGAGTGACAGACTTCCGTCGTTGACAAAAAAATGCAAAACCAGATCTACCCGGGATCCTGTTCGCTTCGCGAGAACGCCTGCTCCTATACCTCCTGAACCTCCAAAACCTCCTCCCCCATACGTAGTTGAGTTCGCCCGTGAGCGTCGGAAACGTGACAGTACGCGAGGAGAAACCTCACGCCCGTCGCTGACAACTCACCCCACTCTGTTCCTTTTTTGCAGTTTCAGAACGGACTCTAGCTAACAGCGACGCGCTAGTGCTGCCAACCGCCAACAGCAGCTCGGCCATTACGCCGTCAATGGTGGGACCCTCCGACTCATCCCACGATCGGAACAAGTCACCCCTCAAAGTTTGCAGCGTGCTGACATCATCGGCAGTGTACGCGCATGAAGCCACTCACAAGACTGCTTGCCGCAGTCGGGATTGCGACAATTCTCATCGCATCCCTCGCTGCCTGCCTGAAGCTCGACATCACCAATCCGACCATCACTCGGCTTCCCGCTGGCGGTACGCACGTTCTGTTCATTGGAAACAGCCTCACCTACACGAACAATCTTCCCCAGACCGTTGCCGGTCTCGCCGAGGCGTCGGGAGACACTATCCGCGTTCTCGAGGTTGCTCTTCCCAATTTTGCGGTGATCGACCACGTACTCGGAATGAGCAACGCAGTCGGTGTGATACAGTCTCAGCCCTGGGATTACGTCGTGCTGCAGCAAGGACCGACGACAACACTCGTCAACCGCGACACGCTGGTGATCGCGACCAAGGCGATCGATCCGCATGTAAAATCAGCCGGTGGCCGGACGGCGATCCTGATGCCGTGGCCGCACATCGATGAGCCACACCTGTTTAACGCGGTAAGACAGTCAGCGCTTGTCGCGTCGCAGTCAGTGACAGGTGGTGTATTTCTTCCCGTGGGGGAGGCATGGCGCACCGTGAGGGAAACAAACCCCGACATCCAGATTTACGGTGGCGACGGATATCATCCGGGACCAATCGGGACATATCTCGCGGCGCTCGTCATTTACGAGCGCATAACCGGCAAGGACGCGCAGCGGCTCCCGGGCACGGCAGCCGTGGCCGGAGTCAACCTGACTATTCCCGAGGCAACGGTTCGCCTCCTCCAGAAGATTGCCCACGAAACCGTAGCGCGTTTTCCCCAGCAGTGACGCGAGCGAACGGCGGCGCTGATTTTATGACGAGCGCCGCATTTCGCTGTCGATCCTCCGCCCGACGCGCGTAACGATCTCTGGTATCGCATGCACGTCATCGACCGTCGTCCGGAAGTTGACGATACACGCACGCATGAGAAACCTGCCCCGAATCACTGCGTTCGACACGAACACCTCACCTTCAACCTGCAACGCGGTCACCAGCGCCTCATTCAGCTTGTTGAGGTAGTCCGATGACTCCTCGATACGCGAGCGGAGGTCTGACGGAACGTAACGGAAAGTGGCAATACTCAGCTCGCATGTGTGCGCCTCCAGCTCGGGCTCCCTTGTGACAACCTCGAAAAGTTCTCGCGTGAGCGCGATGTCCTGCTCGATCATCCGGACGTAACCAGCGCGGCCAACCTGCTTCATTGCAAGCCATACCTTCAGCGCACGAAAGCCTCGCGAGTTCTGCAGACCAAGCTCGTGAAAGTTCGTGCCGGCTTCGCCGTCGATCTCCTCGAAATGGTAGTAGTGCGGATGATGCGAGTATGCCCGCTTGAGGTCGCCTCGATCGCGCACGAGAGCGCATCCGGCCTCGAGAGGAGCGTAGAGCCATTTGTGCGGATCGATTGCCAGGGAGTCGGCACTCCCGATGGCGCGGAGATCGGCTGACGCACCAGGCAGCGCGGCCACTGGTGCCCCGTACGCACCGTCGACGTGCAGCCAGACGCCATGCTCCCTGCAGACGTCGGCAATCTCCGAAATCGGATCGATCGCGCCTGTATTCGTCGTCCCAGCGGTAGCTATGACCAGGAAAGGCGTTCTGCCATTCGCCTTGTCAGCAATGATTGCATCCCGCAATTCACTTGCACTCACCTTCTCGCCGTCGTCGATCGAAAGGCGGTGGATCGCCTCGGCCCCGAGCCCGGCAATGTCGACCGCTTTTTCGATCCACGTGTGCGTCTCGACAGAGGCATAGCAGCGAAGGCCGGCACTACCGGGGACTTTCGCTTTTGCGGCCAGGAAACACACCATGTTGGCCATGTTCCCGCCGCTCACGAATATGCCGCCGGTGTCGGCCGGAAACCCCGTGAGTTCCGCCATCCAGCGAATAGTCTGGAGTTCGATCTCAGTTGCAGCCGGCGACAGGATCCAAGCGCCCACGTTCGGGTTCACCGCTGCGGCGAGCAGGTCGCCGAGTATTCCGATTGGCGCTGCCGACGCTGTGATGTACCCGAAGAACCTGGGATGCCCGTTGAACGTCGAGTTCTGGAACAGCAGATCAGTAGCGTCAGAGAGGATTCGCGCGGGATCGGCACCGTGCTCGGGAATGTGAACGTCGCCCAGCAGCGACCTGATCTCTGACGGTTTCGATCCCGGCGATACCGGAAGATCTCGAATGCGTTCCAGCGCAGCGGCGACGTCATCAACGAGCTTGTGGCCGAGCGCACGGAAGGTGTCGCTCGACATGTCGATTGGTGCGACGCCGTCGCGCGGCGGAGCGTCGATGTGCGGGGAATTCATTGAGCGAATATAGAAATTCTGGGTGAGATGTGTGAGCCTCCTGCCACCGGATCCGGGTGGGGACGCCGCGCGCGGCCGCAACTACACTTCGGGCAAGAGCAAGCGTTCACAGTGGCGTGGTAACGTTTCACCCCAGAAGGCAAACGCTTCATCCCGGCATCCTTGCCTTACGCTGACCTCGCCCGCACCATTGAATGATGGGTTCACTCATTCGGGTGGTCATCGCCGACGACGAGCCGATGGCGCGTCGCAGGCTTGTCCGGCTCCTCCAGCAGGAGGCCGATGTCGAGGTCGTCGCGCAATGCGTAGGCGGTCAGGCCGCTGTGCACGCTATCAACACGCACCGTGTCGACCTTGCTTTCATCGATGTCCAGATGCCCGACCTCGACGGGTTTGGTGTACTCGACAAGGTACCGCTCGACCGGTTGCCATACGTCGTCTTCGTGACTGCCTTCGACGAGTTTGCCATCAGGGCTTTCGACGTGAACGCCACTGACTATCTGCTAAAGCCCTACGACACGGCCAGGTTCCAGAAAGCGATGGAACGCGCGCGCTCGCGAATCGGCCAGAGCTCTACGACGCCTCAGAACGGCGACGCCGCTCCCGCCGGCGGACAAAAAGCAGGGCCCCACCTCGAGCGGATCGCGGTTCCCGTCGGGGGAGGAATCAGGGTGGTCCGGACCAGTGACATCGAGTCTTTCGAGACGGATGGAAACTACCTGCGACTCAACGCCGGGGGTTCGCGGTACATGCTGAGAAAGACCGCCGCCGAGCTCGAGGCGAAGCTGGATCCGCGTCATTTCATCAGAATTCATCGACGCTACATCGTTAACATCGACAAGGTGCACGAGGTTCAGCCGTGGTTCAGCGGGGATGCGATCGTGATCATGCAAAGCGGCAGCAAGCTCCGCCTGTCACGCACCCATCGCGAGGCGTTCTACTCGATCTTCTCCGCGGAGCGGGCGCCCGCTAGCTGAGATTTCGTCCCGCTGTTGCCCGTCAAACCCTCCCTCGAGCGTAGTCCGCAGCTCGCTTCCCAGCCGCGCTATGGCCTGCTCGGCCTTAAGGGGATCATCGGCGGCGTACTTCTCGAGCTCGTGCAGCGTGAAGGCCAGCGATTCCGGCGCGACTGCCATCGACGCGGCCGCAATACGCGCTTCAGTTATTCCCGCGTTGATTTTCATCGCGGCAACCTGCCTCTCGGCAAACCATTCCTCGAATACGCGTCGTTGCGACCATGCGAGTACGCCGACGTAAACAAAGAGAGTGATTGGGATGGTCCCGCGAAAAGACTGAACCACTACACCCTCACCGCGATACGCGACGGCGAGACCGGCATGAGCGAGTCCGAGCAGGGCAATCGCGGTGGCGTGTATCGAACCTGCAAATGGCCATCGTGGACCGGTCACGGGGACCCTGCGCGATAGCCAGGTCGCTATCGGCACCATCGCGGCCCACATTGCGACCATTGCGAAGTCATCGCGTGCGAGGTCGAGAATTGACCTCCCTCCCGCGCGACCGCTTACGAGCAGGTAGGAGTAACTCTGTTGAGTCCAGAGAGCGCTTGCGATCAGGCACCCCGCAGCGAGAGCCACGACAGGGTGTCGGGTTGCGAAACCATTGTCACCTTCGAGCTCTGGAATCGGCGCGCGGGGTTCGACCTCTTCAGCCCGATCCTCGGCAATCCGCGCCGGCAGCGACACTTCTGCCACCGCGCCTCCATCGGCATCGTTGAAAAGCCCCAGGCGCGAGTCGTCGCCGTAGAGTGTGCGAAGGCGCTCATGCGTGTTCGATAATCCGACGCCAGTGCGCCGCAACCCGTCGTCAGGCGCGCTAAGCCCGACACCGTTGTCGCGAACGGACAGCACGAGGCTGTCCTCGACGAGCCTGGCGACGATCGAAATTTGCCCCCTGCTCGATCGACCCATGAGTCCATGTCGTATGGAATTCTCAACGAGCGGCTGAAGCAGCAGCGGGGGGACAAGAATTTCAGCGGCAGCCGGATCGATGTCGAGTTTGATCTCGAGCCAGTCACTGAATCGTGTTCGCTGGACTTCGAGATATGGCAGTAGTCCGCTGACCTCTTCACTCAACTTTATCTCGGCCTCATCACGTGAGGCCGCGGCTCGCAGCAGCTGGCACAGCTGCCGGAACGTGTTGATCGCGGCAGAAGGGCTCTCGAAAATCTGCTCGGAGACAGTGCTCAGGGCGTTGAACAGGAAATGCGGCTGCAGCTGCGCGTGCAGGTAGGCCAGCCGCGCGCGTGACAATTGCGCGCGCAATACAATCTCGTGACGAACCTGTTCGATGAGTGCGTCGCGCGCGGCTATCACCTTTCCCAGCCAGACAGCAAAGATGTAGCTGAGCGTCGTGATGTCGATGTAGAACAGCATGGTGCGGAAGAACGAGACCATCTGCACGTCCACGAGCAGCTTCGTGATCTCCCGGCGAGTAACGGCGTCGAGTACAGAAACGACAATGATTGCAACGATGTGACCGGCGATCTTCAATGCGCCGGGGCGATTGCGAAGAGCGAGCGTCAGGTCGCGCACGCCAAGCGTGATGATCGCCCATGCTAAAGCGTAAGTACCATTCAGGATTGCGATCTTCCACCACGGTGTCGCGCCGCTCCCAAGGCCGACACTTACGGCGGTTTGCACGGCAGCGAGTACCGTCCAGACGACTAGTGCGATAGTGAAGAATCGCAGCGTGCGCGGCGCGGGGGTCGGCTTCATCCTGACAAATCTTACAGTGTCACGGACGCGGTGCCACAGAAGAAAGAGCCTGGTCCATTGCTGAAGAATCGATCGATTGCTGCTCGGCATCGGGACGCTGCCGCTCGTCACATGATGCGTTCTGTTCAGCCCTGTTTCATTGTCATCGTCGATGGCCCTGAATATTCTCGGCACTATGACACAAACTCCGATTGCCACATGCCGTGCCGTTTTCACTCTGGTGTGTGCCATGGCCGCGATTCTGCCGGCAGGCGCATACTCGCAAGGCTCCAGCGCGCCTGGCACGCGCGTGCGCGACCTCTATAATCTTCATAACAACGCGGCAGCGAGCGCCCGGGCTACAGGAGACTGGTCAGCGGTTCGCAGGCACGCTGCGGCAATTGACACGCTGTTGAATGGCAACGTCGCCACGATGATGGTCATTGCGCGTGCGGCCGCGCAGCTCGGAGACACTGCGGGCGCCATCGGGACCCTCAAGTCGGTAGTGTCGATGGGGATAGTGCGCAACTTGAGCGGCGACAAGGACCTCGTTCCACTTCACGGTTCGAACGAGTGGGCTGAGCTTGTGGCTGCGAACGAATCGAATTTCAAGCCGGTGGGTTCATCACGGGTTCTGTTCGCGATGCCGGGGCTGGATTTTCTTGCCGAAGACATAGCCTGGGATGGGGCAGGCAATCGTTACCTCGTGTCGAGCGTTCGCAAGGGAATTGTCGTCGCGGTAGCTCCTGATGGAACGTCGCGTACTTTCATCGACAGGGCCGACCGCACGTGGGGAATGATGGCGCTTGCGGTGGATAGTGCGAGGGGACGACTCTGGGTGACGACGGCCGCGTCGCCTTTTACTGAAGGATTTCAGCCCGCCGATTCCGGGAGTGGAGCGGTGCTGCGGTTCAATCTGCGCACTGGCGATCTCGAAAAACGCTACGATCTCGCCCCCACCGCACGAGGCAACTCGCCGGGCGATGCAACGGTATCGCCAGCCGGCGACATCTTCGTCTCTGACAGCCGGAGCGGGCTCGTCTACCTGATCCGCGCGGCCGCCGATTCACTCGAGGTGCTCGTTCCTGAAGGGACCTTCATGTCGCCCCAGCAACCAGCGCTGAGCATCGACGGTCGCACGCTCTACATTGCCGACTATAGTCGAGGGATTGCAGAAGTAGATCTCCAGTCACGGGAAATCCGGTGGCTGAAGCACGACCGGAACGTGGCTCTCAACGGCATCGACGGGCTGACCTTCAGCGGAGCGGGAGAGCTGATAGCCGTGCAGAACGGAGTTTTGCCGAATCGGGTGATGGCGCTCACGATCGATGCTGTGCGCGGCGCCGTCACCGCGACGAGGGTTCTTGTGCAGGATACATCGAGCATACGGGAGCCGACACACGGACTGGTTGTTGGCGACAACTTTCATTTCATCGCGAACGCCGGCTGGGACGGGTTCGGCGCGGACGGAGCGCTGCGGAAAGACCATGGACTCACTCCGCCCGCTGTGCTCAGCATCAGGTTGAAGTGACGCTCTTGGAGGGCCGATGTTGCATCCGGGGCGGGATGACCTTTCTTTCAGGTCATGCCCCAACCCAAAGAGCTCCCTCCAGGATTACCAGAGGCAAGACACGAGATTGACAGAATCGACGCCGAAATCGTGCGGCTGCTGGCAGTGCGAGTCGGCGTCGTTCTTCAGGCTGCCCACATCAAGATTCTTGTGGGCATGCCTTTCGTCGACGCGGAGCGTGAAGCCGCGATAGTTCAGAACGCGGCTGAGAGAGCAGAAGATTTCGGGCTTCCAAAAAAGCCTGTAAAGAAAATATTTGCCCAGATCCTGAAGATTTCCGCGCTGTCCCAGGCGCAGAACGATTGATGGAGAAAGAACCTGCGCCGAAGGGCAGGGCGTTTCTGCAGAATGGAATGGCCGACGCCATCGGAATCGAGCTCACACTGCTTACCGCGGACAAAGTGGTCGGCACGATGCCTGTCGATGACAGAACGCGGCAGCCGTTCGGGCTTCTTCATGGCGGCGCGTCAGCCGCGCTCGCCGAAACCGTCGCCTCAATCGGCGCATTCCTCAATATCGACGAAGATACTCAGGCTGCTGTAGGACTTGAGCTCAACGCAAATCACCTTCGCGCGAAAACCGACGGTGTTGTGACTGCGACCGCCACTCCATTACATCGCGGTCGCAGAACTCATGTCTGGGACATTCGCATCGAGGATGAGCAGGGAAGGCTGGTGTGCGCATCGCGATGCACACTTGCGATCATCGACAAGCCTCAGGTCCCCCGGTAGACGATCCGGTAGATGCGGCCTCCCGCATCGTCAGAGACGTAGAGTGCACCATCGGCACCCGTCGCTATGCCGACCGGTCTGTGTTTCGCCCGGTTAGGCTGAATCTCCGCCGGTGGGACACCAGCGAACCCGTCAGCGAATATCTCGTAGCTCCCACTGGGTGAACCACCTGCGAACGGCTGAAAGACAAGTTTTCCGCCTGCCTGCATGCCCGGTGCACGGTTCCATGATCCATGGAACGTGATGAATGCCCCGTTGCGATACTTCTCCGGGAACGATGTACCACGGTAGAAATGCAGATCCAGCGGCGCCCAGTGCGCAGGGAAAACTGCTGCCGCCGCTTCCTTTCCGCCGCATCGATCAGTCTTCATTCCATTGCCACCATATTCCGGTGAAGTCACGAGCCTGTTCCGATCGATGGCGTGATAGCAGTACGGCCATCCGAAGTCATCACTCTGATCGACGCGAAGCAACTTCTCCGCGGGATTGTGCGTGCCGTAAAGGCTGTCAGCGAAAACCTTTGGCCAGTGCTCCTTGAAGTTGTCACGGCCATGCGTCATCGCGTAGAGCTGAGTTCCGAGAAACGCCATGCCTGTTCCGTTACGTATGCCGGTCGCGAATCGCGTGTCGCGCGAGAACTGCTGGCCCGGGGTGTTCGCGTTGAATTTCCAGATACCCGCCCTGGTCTCGAGCTCGAGACACGGGTCGAGACCGGGCGATTCCAAAGTGCGATCACGCGCCTGACAACTGTTGGTCGCTGAACCCACGTTCACGTACATCGAGCCATCGGGCGCGAATGCAAAGTTCCGCGACCGGTGACCGGGATTGACGGGCATTCCCTCGACGATTACCTCGGGCGAGCCCGCGGGTATCAGCTCGTTAGCGGCCCGCCGGAAGCGAACGATCCGCGCGCCTTCGTCTACATATATGTAGCCGTTGTGAATCGCGATGCCGGTGTTCCCGCGCGTCCCGCCGTACTCGATTCTGTCAGCGCGCCCATCCTTGTCTGTATCGCGTAACGCAGCGAATGCTCCCCGAGGAGGTGTCGCCGTTTGTCCCTGCGGTGTCGGTCGCGTGCCATCAATCGCGGCGTAGACATCGCCGTTCGGCGCCACAGTGAGATAGCGGATCCGCCCAAGAGAATCTGCAAAGATTGACGCGCAAAAACCCGCGGGCAGGATGAGCCCTGCGTTGTCAGTCGCGCAGTTTGCCGAGGTGGCGGTCGCGGGACTTGCGGGCGTGCCATTGCCGCCTGAATAGGTGGTCGTCGAGCAGGCGGAAATCGATGTCAAAGCGAGCGTTGCCGACACCGCTAAGACAGGTCGGAAGAAAATCATGCCACATCTCCGTTCAGGGTGTCGAACTCCAGCGCAGCGAGCGCAAGAAGCGGACCCTCGACAATAAAAAATACTTCAGAAAATCGTGAACTTTGGCAGGGAAAAAGCGTAGTAAGAGTACACCCTCGCAACGCTGCGGGGATGTCTCCGATGTCCGTGAGGTGGTGGCTTGCCAAGACTGAAAACTCTAGTAATGCTCGCGTTGATGCTGCCGCTGATCATTGGCTACGACCGCACGCACCGGGTTCCTAACCCGGTGGATGCGATCGGAGATGCCGTCAAGGAGGCCTCGGGCAACATCACGGCAAACCTGAGAACCGGCAGGCACCTCGGCTTCGACACGTACGCGTATCCCGGTGACCAGGCCATGATCGCATGGCGGCATGATGACGTGCCGTTCGAGTGGGTTGGTTATTACCTGCCATCAGCGCCTTGTCACAAGGGCGAGTCGTGGTCCGGAAAGCGCCAGACTCTTGCGGATATGGGCTGGGGAATGGCAGTCATCTATGTCGGGCAACAGGTTTGGAGCGGGACTCCGCGACAGCGTATCGTCAAGACGAAGTGGGTGACGAAGACCGTCAAGCAGACCCGCCGCGTGAACGGCAAGCGCGTGCCGCGCAATGTTCGCAAGCGAGTGCCGGTCAAGACTGTCACGTACGCGCGGGCGCAACCCGGTCAGTCATGCTCCACGCATCTCGTGAGCGGCGCGCGCGGCAAGCAGGATGCAAATGATGCGATTCAGCGTGCGGAACGCGAAGGCTTTCCGGCTGGCACCGTCGTCTTTCTCGATATCGAACGAATGGAGAAGACTCCGACAGCAATGCGCGACTACTACAAGGCGTGGACGAAACGCATGCTCGAGCATGGCACATACAAGCCCGGCTACTACGTTCACACGCATAACGCCAGGCTCATCTATAACGATGTCGCGAGCATCTTTATCGATGCTGGCAAGCGCGACAGTCCTCCGTTCTGGGTGGCGAGCGGCCGCGGGTTTACCGAGGACAAGGAGCCTCACGAAGTCGGGCATGATTTCGCGAAAGTCTGGCAAGGGTTGCTCGACGTCGTGCAAACTCATAACGGCGTACAGCTTCCCATTGACGTAAACGTCTCGGCCATACCGTCGCCGTCATTCACGGACTTTGCAACCACCGAGTAATATCAGGATCGAAGCTCGACCACGAGGCCATCCAACGCCGACATCAAGAGTGCCAATTGCCTGACCCTTCAGTTCATCCGCATCAGGATCAGCCTGTTCTGACAGCGGGCGAGCCGCTTGGCGAAGCGCTCGCCGCGATGGTGATGGTTCACGGCCGCGGCGCTACCGCTGAAAGCATACTCACGCTGGCACCGGCGTTCGGCGTCGATGGTTTCGTGTTTCTCGCGCCGCAGGCTCGTGGCAACACGTGGTACCCAAACTCGTTTCTTGCGCCGATTGCGAACAATGAGCCGGGTATATCGTCGGGACTCCAGGCCATTGAAGACGTGTTGGCCGGCGTCGAGTCGGCCGGCATCCCCCTGGCGCGTACGATGATTCTCGGGTTTTCCCAGGGCGCGTGCCTCTCGCTCGAGTACACTGCGCGGAATCCGCGACGCTACGGCGGAATCGCCTGTCTGAGCGGAGGATTGATCGGGCCAGATGAAACTCCTCGCGACTACAGCGGAAGCTACGACGGCACCCCTGCATTCCTCGGCTGCAGCGACATCGACGGGCACATTCCCGCCGCGCGAGTCCTCGAGTCAGCTGATGTGCTCAACGCCATGGGGGCGGTCGCAGTCTCAAAGCTGTACCCGGGAATGGGACACCTGGTCAACGACGACGAGATCGCTCATGTGCGTGCGTTGATGGAAGCAGTTCTCGAGGCCGCTGCTGGCTGAGATTGCCTCGCGCCAGACATCGCTGCATGCGTTAACGTAAGGCGTGAGCGAAACCAAAAAGAAAAAAGTCAATTACGCCCGCGCATGGGCCGAAGCGCGGCAGCTTGTGTGGCGTCACCGCCGGTCACTGGCCGCGGGACTCGCACTCATGCTCGTCAACCGGATATCGGGCCTCGCCCTGCCGGCAAGCTCCAAGTACCTAATCGACGATATCCTCGGAAAGAACCGGCACGATCTTCTCCTCCCCATTGCCGGAGTTGCAGCAGCCGCCGTCATCATTCAGGCAATTACGACGTATTTACTTTCCCAGGTAGTGAGCATCGCTGCACAACGAGCGATCGCCGACATGCGAATGAGCGTGCAGAAGCACGTCCTTCACCTGCCAGTCTCGTACTTTGACTCGACGAAAACAGGCGTGCTGATCTCGCGTGTCATGACCGATGCGGAAGGTGTGCGCAATCTGGTTGGCACCGGCCTCATCCAGCTTACCGGCGGCATTCTTACGGGGATCATCGGCGTCGGCGTTCTTTTCGCGCTGAACTGGCGGCTTACCGCGATCATGCTTGTTGTCCTGCTGTCATTCGGTGCACTGATGGCGGTGGCGTTCGCACGGCTTCGCCCCCTGTTCCGCGAAAGGAGCATCATCAACGCCGAGGTAACGGGCCGGCTTGCCGAGTCGCTCGGCGGGATTCGGATCCTCAAGGTTTATGTGGCGGAGGGCCGTGAAGAGCGCCTCTTTGGCGAGGGCGTTCTTCGCCTGTTCGACAATGTGCGGCGGTCGATCACAGGGACGTCGATCGTTGGCACCGCCGCCACGCTGATCATCGGGACCATTGGCGTGCTGATAATACTCATCGGCGGCAGGGCGATCCTCAACGGAACGATGACGCTCGGCGGGCTCGTCATGTACATCTTTTTCGTCGGTCTCGTAGCTGCCCCGCTCGTGCAGATCGCGTCAGTGGGAACACAGATCAGTGAGGCGTTCGCCGGCCTGGATCGTATCCGTGAGATACGCGACATGACGACCGAAGATCAGCAGGATGAAACGCTCGAGCCCCTTGGTGAGCTGGAGGGAAGAGTCGAGTTCCGTGATGTGCGTTTTGCTTACGTGAAGGATACTCCGGTGCTGAGAGGCGTGTCTTTCGCCGCTGAGGCAGGCTCAACTACCGCGCTGGTCGGCTCGAGCGGTTCTGGGAAGAGCACGCTGATCGGTCTCGTGATGGCGTTCAACCGGCCTGACAGCGGACAGATCCTTGTTGACGGCCGCGATCTCGAAACGCTGCGTCTTCGTGACTATCGGGCTCAGCTTGGTGTGGTACTTCAGGACAACTTCCTTTTCGACGGTACGATCAGGGAGAACATCGCATTTGCTCGCCCCGGCGCGACCGATGAGGAAATTCGTGAGGTCAGCCGCGTCGCTCACTGCGATGAATTCATCAATGGCTTCGAGTTTGGCTACGACACGATAGTTGGAGAGCGCGGAGTGAAGCTCTCGGGTGGTCAGCGTCAACGCGTCGCGATAGCGAGAGCTATCCTCGCGGATCCTCGAATCATGATTCTCGATGAAGCGACATCGAGTCTCGACAGCGAGAGCGAAGCGATGATACGCGATGGCCTTCGTGCGCTCCGCCGGGGCAGGACAACATTTGTGATCGCCCACCGGCTCTCAACTATTGAGAGCGCTGACCAGATTCTGGTGCTCGAGGCAGGTGAGATCGTCGAGCGCGGGACGCACTCCGAGCTGATCGCTCTCAACGGCCGGTACAGGCATCTCTACGACAAGCAGTACGGAGTGGAGCGTGACCGGTTCATCAATCCCGGGGAGGATTTCACCCCTGAAGTGCCGTCTCCATCGGAAGCGCTTCAGGCATCCCCGGCGCGCTGAGGTACGCCATCTCGTTGAGGCGCCGCACGCGCTCGCGCAGCGGTGGATGAGTCGCCATGAGGTTTGCCATGCGTCCTTCGCGCTCGTCCCACTTGGAATGATACGGGTCCGAGATACAGAGTTGGGCTGAGCTCTTCGGAATTGCTGTCGGGGGAATCTTTGACTCTGCCAGCCTGGAGAGAGCGGACGAGAGCGCGCCGGGATTGCGGGTGAACTGCGCGCTCATTGCGTCGGCGAGGTATTCGCGTTGACGACCGACCTTCATCACCATGTAGCGTGTGACGAGCGGGGCGATCAGCCAGCTGACGATCCACAGAACGAGCAGCACGACAACGAGTATTCCTCCACCTCCCTTGTCATTGCTGGAGCGCGATCGTCGCCCGCCTCCGCCGAAGCGCATCATGCGGAAGCCACCTTCGTGCAGGATCGCAACGGCGCCAACCAGTGCCGTGAGCAACGTCATCAGTCGCACGTCGAGATTCACGATGTGACCCATCTCGTGCCCGACAACTGCCTGGAGCTCTTCGCGGTTGAGCTCGTTCAGGAGTCCCTCAGTGACTGCGACGTGTGACTGATCGCTCCGGATGCCTGTCGCAAAGGCGTTTGGATGATCGTCAGGGACGATCCAGACGCTCGGCTTCCGCGCGCCGGCGGCGATCGCCATTTCTTCGACGACGTTGACGAGGCGCTGCTCGGCCTCTCCCGACGGCGTCTCTATCTCACGGGCGCCGGTTGCCTTCAACAGAACCGTTGGTCCAAAGCGGTACCCGCCCCACGCCATGGCGGCGGCAATTGCGGTGAGCAGGATGCCGACGCCAGGGAAAATGTGTGTGGCGCTCGATCCGTACGCGTTAACCGCGTCGCGAGTCGAGAGATACCAGATCAGGTCTCCACCGAAGCCGAGCCAGGCGATGAAGATGATGAAGCCGGCGACTAACCGGCGGCTGGCCTTCCTGTTCGCCTCCTGCTGGGCGAACAGGTTGGCGCCTGCGCTCATCCCTTTGGAGCGCCGAACGAGAGATCGACCTTGGGTACTGCGCGCTCGGCGTCGTCAGTAATCTCCCACAGGGTCGCAGGTGACGCACCAGCCATACCGGCAAATAACATCGTCGGAAACGTCTGCTGCGCGGTGTTGTACTGCGTAGCCGTGTCGTTATAAAGCTGGCGCGAGAAGCCGATCTTGTTCTCCGTCGCAGTCAGCTCTTCCTGAAGCTGCGCGACGTTCCCCGTTGCCTTGAGATCCGGATACGCCTCGACTACCGCGAGGAGCCGGGAAAGTGCTCCCGTCAGCTGCGTCTCCGCCTGCGCCGTCGCGGCAACGTTTCCACCGGTGCTTGCTGCGATGGCCGTGTTGCGCGCTGAAACCACTGCCTCGAGCGTCTCTCGCTCGAAGTTCATCGCGCCCTTGACTGTCTCTATCAGATTCGGAATCAGGTCATGACGGCGCTTCAGCTGCACGTCGATCTGTTTCCAAGCGTTCACTACCTGATTCTTGAGCGAGATGAGACGGTTGTACGCGCTGATCGCGAAAAAAACGAATCCAACGATCAGAACCAACAGCACAATCGTGAACATCGAACTCCTCCCGGAGCAAGATTGCCTTGATGCTGCGCGGACCCGGCGGGCCCTTCATGTTTAAGATAGCGTACGCACCTCGCGCCGCTATTGAAATTCCGCCGTCCTGGAGATATTACGAGACGCGTGCCCCGTTCGTTTCGAATTGCGCCAATGGCGCCGCTGGTATTCGCCGCATCCGTCCTGGCGTGCGACGCCAAGCTGGATGTGGAAGCGCCTGCGCCGGCAATGATGGCGGACGTCGATACTCTGCCCACCCTCCCCACCTCGACTCTCGACATCCCGCTCACATACGATCTCACGCCAGTCGTACGCGCTCTCGAAGGTGCAGTGCCGAGGAAGTTCGGCAACATCGATGATCGGAAGAAGACGAGCAATCCGCGGATGGAGATAGCGTACGAGGCGACGCGTAATCCCTTCAGCGTTTCGCTCGATGGCCAGACAGCGCGAATCACTGCGGTGGTTCAGTACAAAGGCAGGGGATTCTATAATCCGCGAGTCGGCCCGAACATATCGAGCTCCTGTGGCATCAACGACGAGATGCCGCGCGCCCGGATCAGCATCGTAACGGACCTTCGCATAACGCCAGAGTGGAAACTCCGCGGACGAACCCGCGTCGCCAGCGTTGCTCCGTACAGCGAAGAGCGACGCGACCAGTGCCGGGTTACGGCATTCAGGATCGACGTTACTGAGCGAGTCATCAACGCAACTCGCGGAGCTCTCGAGAAGCAGCGTCCAACAATCGACAGAAGAATCGCCGCGCTCGACGTGAGGTCGAGGTTCGAGGACTGGTGGCAGCTTCTTGGACAGCCGATTCAGCTCACCGACAGCGTGTGGCTGTTGATCAGGCCGTCGGCGGTGCGCATGGGCCAGGGAGTCGGCGTGAAGCGTACTCTGGTTACGGCGCTCGGCTTCTCCGCATCACCGGTGGTCATCGCGGGCGCGAGGCCGGTCGTAGTTCCGACAGCGCTCCCTCCACTTGCAACGGCCGCAGTGGGTGACGGCTTGCACATCATGCTCGAAGGTGTGATCTCGTACGATCTCGCAACTGACCTCCTCCGCAAGCATTTGAAGGGTCGCAAGGTCGAACGCGCGGGACAGACCCTGCAGGTGAAGGACGTGCGGCTCTTTGGAATCGGCGGAGGCAAGCTCGCTCTCGAGCTCACTTTCGGCGGCGATGTGGCAGGCCACATCTATTTTGTCGGCACGCCCCGGTACGATGCAGGAACCAATGAGCTGTTCGTTCCGGATCTCGATTACGACATCGGGTCGAAAAGCCTGCTCGTGAGCGGAGTCGAGTGGGTGAAGCACGACGAGATAAGGGACTTCTTCAGGAACAACTCCCGCTGGTCGATCGGTGATGTAATGCAGACAGGCAAGGATCAGCTCGAAAAAGGACTCAACCGCGATCTCGCAAATGGCGTAAGATTGTCGGCCGAGGTGAAGCAGGTGCAGGGGCTTTCGGTGCATGCACGTCGTACCGCCATCCGGCTTCGCGCCCAGGCGGACGCCAACGCCAGACTCACTGTAAACACACCAAAAAAATGAGCAAAGACGAAGGATTGGTTCGCGCAGTCGGTGTCCGTGGCCTGACTGCGGGAATGATCAATTATACGATCGGGGCGGGAATCTTCGTGCTTCCCGCAACCGTTGCTGCCGCCGTCGGGGGAGCCGCTCCCGTCATCTATATAATCTGCGCGGTCGCGATGGCTCTGATCGTCGCCTGCTTTGCTGACGCTGGAAGCCGAGTGTCTTTGTCCGGCGGCACCTACGCCTACGCAGAGGTCGCATTCGGTCGATACGTTGGTTTTATCGTCGCCATGTCGTTGTGGTTCGGATCGACGGTGCTTGCGAGCGCCGCCGTTGCCAACGTCTTTGTTGACACCCTTGCCGAAATCTCGCCGACATTTGGGAACGCGACGGTGCGCGCGGGAATCCTCGTCTTCATGTATGTGTTATTCGCGATGATCAACATTCGCGGCGTAAAAATCGGTAGTCGCGCGGTGCAGACGGTAACGCTCGCAAAGCTCACACCCCTGCTCATTCTCATAGCTGTCGGATTCTTTGCCGTGAACATGGACAACCTCGCGTGGCCGGGGATGCCATCGGCAGATACGACTGCCCGCACGTCGGTGGTGCTCCTCTTTGCATTCCTCGGCATCGAATCCGCACTCACGCCCAGTGGCGAGGTCCGTGACCCCGCCCGAACGGTTCCGCGTGCCATTCTTTCGGCGCTCTTGATCGTAACACTCATATACATGGCCCTTCAGTTTGTCGCTCAGGGTGTGCTCGGCTCAGATTTGGCAACCAATACGACGGCACCCTTGGCCGCGACTGCGCGCGCGATACTCGGCGACGGTGGACAAATGCTGGTTCTGGTCGGAATGGCGATATCGACGTTCGGCTACGTAGCGGGTGACGTCCTGGCAGCTCCAAGAGGGCTGTATGCAGTTGCCCGCGATGGAATGTTGCCTAAGCCAATTGCAGCAATTCACCCCCGGTTTCTCACGCCGCATGTTGCCATCACCATTCATGCGGCGCTGTCGCTCGCATTTGCGATCACAGGGAGTTTTGCGGGTCTCATGGTAGTGGCGACGCTTGCGACGCTGATCGTGTACCTGGTTTGTTGCCTTGCGACCATTCAGCTGCGGCGTCTGAACATTCGGTCAGAAGATGCGCTGCCGTTCAATGTGCCCGGCGGGCCGGTCGTGCCGGTACTGGCGGTTGCGATCGTATTGTGGCTCATGAGCGCTTCGACGAGGCAGGAATTCGTCGCTTTGGGGACGATGCTCGGGATCCTCACGGTCGTTTATTTCGGGATGCGGGCGTTGAGGCCCAAGGAAGTGTTGGGCGGATAGACTAAAAACCATTGCGTCCGGCCGACCGGTAGCTAGTGCCCATCCTGAAACTCCGATCCTTTGAACTACATATGGAAAAGGAGACCGAATCAGCATCTTCCCGCGTTCACGAGCGCGAAAGCAAGTACGCTAGGGGAGGAGGTTTCGGAGGTGCAGGAGGAATTGGAGCAGGTTTGCTTCCGGTCGCTTAGTTCGTCCCGGCAAC